>JAFYMM010000389.1 GCA_017550055.1 Paludibacteraceae bacterium | reverse complement strand
GTTCTAATGGTTGCGATAGTACAACAATCTTACACTTGACAGTTAATTATCCTGTTGCTACTGAGTTTGATGTTACAACATGTGGCGTTTATACATGGAATGGCAACGACTATAATGCAAGTGGTGATTATACTCAAAATTATATAACTGTTAATGGTTGTGATAGTGTTGTTACATTGCACTTGACAATTTTGACAGATGCAGTAACAGAAACTGAAGAGTTAATCATCTGCGAATCTGAGTTCCCATACGTATGGCGTGGCGAAACATTGACTGCTACTGGTACTTATACTGTTGTTGAACAATATGAAGGAACAGGTTGTGATAGTGTAATTCATGTATTGAATCTCCAAATTTATGTGATGACCCTCCCAACTAATGTGACTATGCCAGTTGCAATTTGTGGTAGTTCGGTGGATGTTGTAGAAGCTACAGCTGATATTGAAAATCATATTGCTACTACAAACTTGTATGCTCCAAATGCAGTAGTTGAGTGGTATATTAGTAATAATGGTAATTGGACTTTATTAACTAACGATTCAATTAAGGGTGGTTTGAATGATATTACTCTTAAATATGTCATCACAAGTGATTGTGGTTCTATAGAATCAGAAGTATTTACAGTGACTATTGAAGTTATAGAAAATGGTGTGGATGTGGATGACGTACTTGCAATTAGCAAATATGAAAATCGTATATTCCTCTTGCATTTGAATGACTTTGTTGATAATTATGGTTGGACTCCATCTCCAGATGAAGTAACTTGGTATAAAGTTGTAAATGACAAAGATCAAGGTATTTTAGAAGATGATGTTCAAGTAGGTACAGGTCATTCATATAACGAGCTTGATGGTTCTGTTATTAAACCAGGTGAATACTATGCGTTGATTGTGTCTAATGAAATGGCAGATCCAGATGATTGTGATGGTCAAATTATTATGAGAACAATAACTCTTTCAAGTAGCGAAGAGGCATTGTCTCCTAGATTGCTTTCAAATGTGGTTCGTCCAAATGATAATCTAAGACTTATCAATTTGAATTCTGAAGAGATTACCGAAATATTTGTATATAATATGATGGGTGAATTGATTGATACATATATGGTTGATCAAGCTTCTGAATTCACGTTCAACGCAAATCACGTTTCAGGCTATTATTTGATAGATGTAAAAACTGCAAATAATAAAACAACATTACGTTACATTGTTAAATAATGGGAGGAGAATATTATGAAAAATATAATGATGTTAATAAAAAGTTCACAAATAATGAAGGTAAGCTTGCTGGTGATTTTCACCAGCCTGCTACCTTTGGTAAATGCTTCTGCTCAAAAAGCATTAAACTATAAAGATTCTGGTGCTAAGATAGAAGTCGGCGACTCTGTGATGATTAATAAAGATAGTTTGCATTATGAAACAGGAGAGCGTATTCTTGATTGGGTGTACGATCAAGTGCATGTCGTGCGTCAAGTAGGTAGTAAGTGGCACCCTGATGGTATCTTGGTAAAGGGAATTTATTCTTGGATTACAAGTGGTTCTGCTGTTGTAGTAAATGAAAAAGAGGTTTCAGAAACAGAAACCCCTTCGCAAGAAACTGTAGTAGAGGAGCCTATTGTGGAGAAACCCGTAGTTGAGGAACCTATTGTAAAGAAAACTGTAGAAGAACCAGTGGTAGAAGAAGTGGTTGAACCTACTCCTGAAGAGCCGGTTGTAGAAACTATTCCTGAACCAGCACCAGTAGAGGAGAAATCAGTAGTAAACGAAGAAGAATCTAAACCATATCAAATTGATCGTTTTACAATTGGTCTTCGTGGTGGTTTTGCTTCGTCTATGGCTAAAGCGACTGTGGCAGAATTTTCTAAATTGCCTCTTGGTGGTGATGTGCTTCTCGACTTGCAATATGCACATTATTGGCCTATAAGCAACGAAAAAATGCATTTGGGTCTTTTGGCTGGTGTTTCTGTTGGTTATATGAATACTACTCGTAATCAAGTATGGGATGAAACATTTACTGCAAACACTTCTGATGGTGAAGTTATTTACAATGTAACAGCTGATAATATCAAGGAAACAAATAACCAACTCCAATTGGAAGTGCCTGTAATGTTTTCTATGCTTGTTAATGGTTTCTTCTTGAATGTTGGTCCTCGTTTCTTGTTGCCTGCTTATGCTCCTTATAAGCAAGTTATTACTAATGGTAATATTCAAGTGACTGACGTAGAAACAGGTGTTGTTTTAAATAATAACCCTGTTTATGGTGCGCTTAGCGAAGAACAAGAAAATCAAAAAGGTAAAGGTGAACAACAATTTAAGTTGACAATGACTATTGGTATAGAGTTGGGTTATGAGTTTAAACTTAAGTCAGGTAATTCTATTGGATTAGGTGCATTTGCTAACTATGGTGTATATAGCATGTATAGCAACAATCCTTTAGGATCTGCTATTGATGTATTTGCTCCATCTGCAAATGGTAATGGTGTGGTTAATGTTGAATCTTTGACTAATGCTTATACTGATAAGATGGGACACCTTGATGCTGGTGTGAAATTAACTTATAACTTTAATTTCTTCAAGTAATTTGTTTAGTCTATAATTGGCTTATATAGTAATATGCCCCTCAAAAGATTTTTTGAGGGGCATTTGTTTTGTATTAGTAAAAAAATATGGGAGTGATAAATTTCTGATGGTTTAATTATTAGTTGATGTAAAAAAATAAGGTTGACTATAATATTTTGGTCAACCTTATTTATAGTATTTTATTTCTCTTCTTCATCAACTTGGCGCATGATGTCTTCGATGTAGTTTAGGAGTTCATCGCGTCCTTGTGCTTTTTCCGATGAGGTTATGAACATAGGAGGTAGAGCTTCCCACTCTTTGAGTAGTTCGTTTTTGTAGTTTTCAATGTTGGATGCCAAGCGCGATTGGCTCAATTTGTCAGCTTTGGTAAAAACTATAGAGAATGGGATGCCTGATTCGCCTAGCCAACGCATGAATTCCACGTCAATTTGTTGAGGTTCGTGGCGACAGTCAATCAATACAAATAGATTTGTAAGTTGAGGTCGGAATAGGATGTATCCGTCGATGATGCCACGCAATTTGCGACGTTGTTCTTTTGAAGCACGAGCATAGCCATAGCCTGGCAAATCGACAATATACCATTGTTTGTTGACTAAGAAGTGGTTTATCAATAGGGTTTTACCTGGTTTAGACGATGTTTTTGCTAAATCGGGATGTTGCAATAGCATGTTGATAAGCGACGATTTGCCTACGTTGCTTCGTCCGATAAAAGCAAATTCATGTAGGCGTCCTTCTGGACAGCGTTTGTAGTCGGTGTTCGATATAACGAACTCTGATGAACTGATGTGCATTTTATATGATTATTAATGATTATTTTTTTATACAGAGTAGCCCGATGAATGTAAGTGTGCCATTGAGCAATAATAGTTCATAGCCCCATTGGTAGCTCCAAATGTGCGATGTGATGGCATTGATGGTGTAGCAAATTATTGGTGATGTAATAGCTACGATGGGTACCAATTTGTCGCGCACTTGATATTGAGTGAATAGTCCAAAAGCAAACATTCCGAGCAGTGGACCATAGGCATATCCTACTATAGTATAGATTGTGTCAATGATTGAGCGATTTTGTGTATAGCCAAACAATATTACGATAATGGCAAATAGTGCGCATATAGCGATGTGTAACATACGACGCAGTTTTTCATTTTGTTTCCATTCGAAAATATCTACTGCGAGGGTTGTTGTTATTGATGTTAATGCCGAATCTGCACTTGAGAACGATGCCGAAATGATGCCTAATACGAAGCAAATACCAACTATTGGAGTCATGATTTCTGATACCATAAAAGGCATAATTTTGTCGGGAGCTTCGGGTAGCATAATGCCTGATTGTTGGGCATAAATTACGCATAATGCCCCTAACAATAGCAATATAAAATTGATAGGTAAAAATGCAATTCCATAGCTCAACATATTTTTCTGACTTTCGCGTAGTGTCCGACACGATAGGTTTTTTTGCATCATGTCTTGGTCCAACCCAGTCATTACTATTACGATAAATATCCCACTAATGAATTGTTTCCAAAAGTATCGAGGCGAATGCCAATCGCTAAAGTTGAAAGTCGAAAACTGAGTGCTAAGAGTTGCAATTTTTGTGTCGCACAGTCGCCATGCTTCGTAGCACATTATGCTGATTGCCACAATAAAAAGCAGAGTTTGCAGTGTGTCGGTCCATACAATCGTGCGAATCCCTGCACGATGTGTGTATAGCCAAATTACGGCAACGCAGATTATCACCGTAAGCCAAAACGGAATATTCCATTCGTCGAATATAAAATGCTGTAGCACAAGCACTGCAACATAAAGTTTTGTGGCGGAACTAACCATTTTGGCTATTACGAAAAATATCGACCCTGTGTGGTACGACGACGAGCCAAAACGCCCATTCAGATATTCGTATATTGAGGTTAGTTTCAGCCTATAATAGAGAGGCAGTAGCACGTATGCCACAGCGATATAGCCAAAGAAAAAACCAAGGCAAGTCTGCAAATAGGTCCATTCCGATGTCAACACCATGCCTGGCACCGATACTACGCTTATGCCACTAATCGAAGCCCCAATCATCCCAAAGGCTACTAAATACCATGGCGAACGATGATTGCCACTGAAAAAGGCTTCGTTAGATGTGCTTTTTCGCGAAGTCAAATAACTGACTCCGAGCAAAATGGCAATATATATGATTAGTATAATTAAGTACACGATTTTTAGTTATAATTCTCAACTTTCAACTCTCAATTTGCATATATCTCGCTTTAATTTTCTTTAATCCAGCGCGTTGCATTGGACTGAATTTCAGTTTGCGATTAAATTCCGAGCGTGACATCGATGCCCAATCTAATTCAAAAATCCCCTCAATAGGCTCAAGTTCTGGATGATTATGTGGCTGTGCAAATCTATTCCATGGGCAAGCCAATTGGCAACGGTCGCAACCATACAGAGTATTACCTGCCACCTCAATTAGTTCATTATCAACCTCTCCACGCTTCTCTATTGTTTGATACGAAAGGCATTTGCGAGCATCAATGGTTTTATCAATAATAGCCCCTGTTGGGCACGCATCTATACATTTTCTGCATGTTCCGCACCTATTCTCCATCTCCCCACTTGGCTCTAAATCAAGCGAAGTAATCAGTGTGCCGATAAAAGTAAACGTACCAAGCTTAGGATTCACGAGTATTCCGTTTTTTCCAATCCATCCAAGTCCCGCACGTGCCGCCCAATATCGCTCTAACACAGGTGCCGAATCGCAAAACACTGCATATTTATGTGGCGCAACTTTGTTTATCTCCTCTGCCAATTCTGTCAGTTTCGATTTTACAATGTGGTGATAATCATTCCCGTAGGCGTATGCCGCTATTTGTGGCCTATCTTTTGGTTGCCACTCTCTTGGGTAGTAGTTCATCAACACCATTATCATCGATTTTGCCTCTGGCAATAGTTCTTTAGGATTTGCTCTCAGATGCAAATTGTTGTGCATATACCTCATTTCTCCCGCATAACCACTCTCAAGCCATTTCCGTAGATGCGCAATTTCTTCGTCAATAGGCTCTATACTAGCCACTCCCCATGCATCAAAGTGAGTTGAGAATATCGAGTCAAGAGTCGAGTTGTTGAGCATAAAAAACTATTTTGTAAGTCTATTTATCTCTTTTTCCACATTTTCGTGGTTATATCTACCAACGATATTGCCCTCTTTGTCCATGAGGAAGAATGTAGGCAATTCTCTCACGTTATATGTCGATAAAATGACTGATTGCACCGAAGCCTCATCTCTCACGCATACCCAAGGAATATTGCGTGTTTGTTCCAACCACAATAGTTTGTCTGCGTCCAACGACACTTGGAATATTTCCAACCCTAATTCGTGGTAAGTTGCGTATAATTCTCTCAAAAACAACGTATGAGCCGAAGCTTGTTCCATTGCGTATGCCGAAAAGTCAATGAGAACCACATTGCCCACATACGCCGACAATTTAGTCTCTTCGCCAAGTCGGTTAGGCAACGTTATATCAATAAAGCCCTCTTCTTTAATGTTTTCAACTAATTCTTGTGCCGACAGTTCTCTATTTCTGTGTTGTCCAATAGCCAAAAGTACGCTTTGTTTCAACTCTTTAGCTCGTTCATATTCTGCGTAGTGCAAATCCCAAGCCGTAGCCACTGCGTTCCAAAATGGCAAATCTTCTTTGATATATGGCGACATATAATAACTGCCAGCAATCGTTTGATTGATAGCATAGTATGCTGCTGCCGAGCGAGGATTTGCCAACACAATCTCTTGTCCTAATCTTTTGTGTGCAGTCAACATTTGAGCCACTTTGGCTGTATCTCCGTCTTTTGCTGCGCGTTGAAGTTCAAAGTTTGAGTTGCGCAAGCGTTGAATTTCCAACGAAGCCTCCGATCCTTCTATAGTTGCATTGTTCACATCTTTTGCCGATGCCACGATATTAACACTCTTCGTTGCTGAATCTAATGCCAATACAACAGATTGATTATTAATGCGTATGCGATAAAAATCTGGATATTGAGGCGTTTCAATCGAAAAACTGAATCCCCCTTTTGCGTCTAATTTCGCTGAATCTAATAGGGTAGTGGCGGTCAATCCCGTGTGTTCTAAATAGATAGTTTTACCCTCAGCATCAGTCATTGACCCGCTAATATTGCTTTTAGGCGTACAAGCCACCAACAATGCAATTGCAATAATAAAAAATAAACCTTTTTTCATATTCTGTTTCCTATTTCTAATTTTTTATTTTGATTTTTATTTCTAATTCCCTGCTCCCTGCTCCCTGCTCCCTGTTCCCTGTTCCCTACTCCCTACTCCCTGCTCCCTACTCCCTACTCCCTATT
>JAFYMM010000388.1 GCA_017550055.1 Paludibacteraceae bacterium | reverse complement strand
GCGAATAAACAATATACAAAAAACACTGTCAATTGTTTTGTAAATAGATGTTTGTTTGGTGAATTACAGCATATCGTTATGGCGTAGAATGTGATGATAGGGATGAAATAAGAGCGAAGTCTATTGATAAAAAACCAATATTGGTAGAATATAGCAATGACTATTAATCCACAAATTGTAATAATATGCCAAGTTTTTAATTTTTGTGATTTATAAAAGTAGGCGTAAATGCTATAACTTACTATTAAGTATATTAAAAATACAACTTGAAAACGTTCTTCTATTATGAGGTGTTCTTGTATTGATTTTAATACATGAGTGTCGAATGGTAATATTTGGCTTGCTGTTAGTAGTAGTGATTTCAGTGGTATTAAAATGAATGCAAACAAGAAAAATATTGAAATAGCAAAGAAGTTATTGTCTTGTTTGAAGTATGAGAGTATTAAGCCAATAAGTGATATTGCGTAAATGATAATTGCCGATTTATGAGTTATTATTGACAGGAAAGAGAATATTATCAGTGGTACATATTGTTTTTTTTCGATAGCTAAAATGCTTATGATGAAAAACGATACGGCTAAACATTGGCGAAATTCAAAGAAAATAAGGTTTGTCTGTAGAAAAATTATAGCAAATAGAGCGAATGTTTTGAAAGATGTTAGCTTGCGTAGTAGTAGATGTAGAGTAGTGAAGTATATAATTGTTATAGAAGTCGTCATTGCCCAAAAGCTTAGCCCGAGCCAATGTTTGCATATTGATAGATATATTAAAAAACCAATCTCATAATCAGATGTATTCGGCTGAAACAAAAGTTCTTGTAGTGTTTTTATATTTTCGTACATTGGGACGTAAATAACAATGTCTGGGCCGAAATAATATTTTATACTCACTAAAAACCCTGTTATCAAGATTGCGAGTTGGTATAGTTGGTTGCTTAAATTTTTTGCATTAGGATACAACAATTCAATGAACGATAGTCCACAAAGTATTGATATTGTAATGCAAATAATGTTAAACATACTGATTTGGTTTGTCTTTGTAGTAAAAAAGCCCGAAAATATGCTTTCGGGCTTTTATGTTTTGCTTAAAGCAATTATCTGTATTGCTACGATAATTATTCAGCAACAGGAGCTTCTGTTGCTTCAGCTGCAGCAGCTTCTTCAGCAGCAGCTTTAGCTTCAGCTTCTTGAGCAGCGAGTGCTTCAGCTTTTTTCTTAGCGATTTCTTCAGCTTTAGCTTTGTTAGATGCTTTTTCAGCTTCAAGACGAGCTTTCATGTTAGCAGCTTTAGCGTCAGCTTCTTTTTTTACGATAGCTTCAACAGCTTTAGTTTTGTTAGCTTTCCAAGCTTCGAAACGTTTTTCTGCTTCTGCTTCGTTGAATGCGCCTTTTTTCACACCACCGAGGAGGTGTTTTTTCAAAAGCACACCTTCGCCTGAAAGGATGTTGCGAACTGTGTCAGTTGGTTGTGCACCGCACATTACCCAATAAAGTGCGCGTTCGAAGTTAAGATCGATAGCTGCTGGGTTAGTGTTTGGGTTGTAAGAACCGATACGTTCTACAAAACGTCCATCACGTGGAGCACGTGAATCAGCGATAACAATGTGGTAGTAGGCATACCCTTTACGACCATTGCGTTGCAATCTAATTTTAGTTGCCATTCTTTTTCTTTGATTTTTAATTTGTTAATACCTAAAATGCTTTTTCTCGAAAAGCGGTGCAAAGGTACAAAAAAAAATCCATAGTACAAAGTTTTTTTGAATATTTATTTTTGTACTACGGATTTATCTACACATTATCCACGCTTTTTGGGCTATTGGAACGTCGTTACGAATGCTGTCCATGTATTGTAGGGCATCCTTATATTTGTTGAATCCTGCGGCTGAAATTCTGTATTTGCCTTTGGATTCTATTATCTGCAACTGTTTGCGATCGAATTGTGTGTGATTGGCAATATATTCTTCTGCATCTTCGCGCGAAGTAAGACTTGCTATTATTAGATGATATTTGTTTAATGAGGAATTATCTTCTAATGAGGATTGAGGAGTGAGAACAGAGGAATTATTCTCTACACTCTCATCACTATTCTCTACGCTCTCCTCACTATACTCTATACTCTTAATGCTTCTGAGCGAATCAAACGAGATTGATGCGTGTTGTGTATTGTTGTTTGTTTGATTAGGTATGAATAGAGTGAGTAGGAATATAATTGCTATCGAAGCAACATAACGCAACGCATTAGTCGATGTTTGCGGTATGCTGATTGTAATCGTATTTGTTGGCTCTGCCGAGGCAAGTCGTTTTAGGTGTACCACTGGAAGTCCAATGTTTTCAGGCAGAAATTTTGGGTTGCTATTTAGAAGCGTGATGTTGTTCTCTGCCGAGAGCGACAATGCTCCTATGCGACCAAACAGTACAGTGTTACCGCTATTGAGCGATTTTTTTATCTGTTCCACTTCTGTGGCAATGGCACTAAGAGCCTCTGAATATCCAATGTTGCGGTCGCGCATATACGCTTCGGCGAGTAGCCCATCGTGATATGTAAGTAGTGAATTGAATCTAATGCGCTCGGTTGGTGCATAGAACATATTGTTGCGTACAATGGCCTTGTCGCAGTAGGTAATAAACCCTCCGAGATTAGGAACGATGACGCATTCATGTCGAATGATTAGTTCTTCTATGTATTGAGCAAGATTTTTCACGATGCAAAGTTACGAAAAAAAGTTGAAATCTGAAATCTGAAATCTGAAATTTATATCTATTTTTGCCTCAACTTTCAACTTTTAATTTTCAACTTTCAAATTCTCAATTAGTTGATTGGAATAGGTCATTTTTGCCTCTCTTATTTCGTTGAGCTTATTATTAATAATGTGATTTAGCTCCGATGTTCTAAAAGTTGTGTTTAGTATTAGGCTTTCTATAGCACGAAAAGCCGATATTTCGTCTAAATCTTGAGGGTTTATGTTGTTTATTGTAGCTTGTAAATCGTCTATAGACAGAGTCGCAGTTTGTCGAGCGAGGGTGTGATATGCTACAAGACGGAGCAACTGTTTTTCCGATTTTTCTAGTCCTATTATCTCCTCTGTTAGGGTAGTTTTTCGTAGCAGTGCAAAGGCAAATATCTCTGCAAGTTCAATCGTTGTTATGCCTTGCAACCATTCATTGAGGCGTTCTGCTGTGAGTTCTTTAGGTGGACACAATAGGGTTGCGAGAAGTTTAGTTTCGCGAATCGACATTAGCCAAAGGCGTTCTGCAAGTTCGTAATTAGGGCTGTAGTTTTGTGCAATTTCGCAGAGTCTCGACCATGCAACGCCGAAATTTTGTTTGTATTCAAGGCCCGAATTGTCGATATTTTCAGCACAAATACCGTTCATCGATAGATAAATTGCACGACGGATTGATTTTATTTGG
>JAFYMM010000387.1 GCA_017550055.1 Paludibacteraceae bacterium | reverse complement strand
GGAGGTGAGTGAGATACTCTTGGCCGAATGTCATCCAGAAGCGAGCACGTTTGATAGTTGGGAAGTTTTTAACAAGTGATTCCAACTCTTCGTGGTAGAGGAGATATGATTCGCGAGGACCGATTTCTGGGTATGTGATAGGTTGGTGGAATTCGAGTGGGCCAGTAGTAACCCATTGTCCATCTTGCCAGTAACGTCCGTTTTGAGTGATTTCGCGGATGTTGATTTCTGGGTTGAAGTTAGTAGCAAAAGCTTTGTGGTGGTCGCCAGCGTTGCAGTCGACGATGTCGAGATAGTGCATTTCGTCGAAGTGGTGTTTAGCAGCATAGGCAGTGTAAACAGCAGAGCAACCTGGGTCGAAACCGCAACCGAGGATAGCGCAGAGGCCAGCTTCTTTGAAACGGTCGTGGTAAGCCCATTGCCAAGAATATTCGAAGTGAGCTTCGTCTTTAGGCTCATAGTTGGCAGTATCGAGATAGTTGCAACCAGCTTGGAGACAAGCTTCCATGATAGTCAAATCTTGATAAGGGAGCGCAACATTGATAACGATTTTAGGACCGAAGCTTTTGAAGAGAGCTACGAGGTCTTCTACAACGTCGGCATCAACTTGTGCTGTTTGGATTTTTACGTTGTAGCGGTTGAAAATGTCTTCGGCAATGCGGTCGCATTTGCTTTTTGTGCGACTTGCCAACATGATTTCAGTGAACACATCGGTGTTTTGAGCAACTTTGTGAGCAACTACGGTGCCAACGCCACCTGCTCCAATAATCAATACTTTTGACATAATTATTAGTTATTAGTTATTAGTTATTAGTGTGAATTCGATATAATTTTCATCTCACGGAATGTACGGAATACACGGAATTTTTATATTGAACTTACGTTAATTAGAAAATGCAAAGTTATAAAAAAAAAATTATATAACAATGTATTGCAGAGTGAAAATATTTTTACTACCTTTGCACTGATTTGGCTCTTTGTTGTTGGAATGATGATAAAGGGTTGATTCTTAAATTATTATTGTTATTTTAAACTAGTTATTATGAAGCGATTATTGGTTATATTGTGTGTAGTGCTTGCTGTAAATAGTTTTATGAAGGCACAATATCGAACTCAGATATATGACAGTAACATAAAAACATTGCAAGTTTTGCTAAATAATCAACCATTGTTGGTGCCTATAATTGAAATGAATTCGACCGAGGAGATAGTGGTTTCGTTTGATGAATTGAGTTATGAGGCATCGAATTTTTACTATAAAATAGTGCATTGTGATGCAAGTTGGAATGAGTCGGATTTGGTTTCGATGGAGTATTTAGATGGGTTTGATGGAGGAATGATTACGACATACGACTATTCGGTGAATACTACGGTGAATTATATTCATTACACAGTGCATTTTCCGAATGAGGACGTGAGATTGAAGTTGTCGGGCAACTATGCTGTGAAGATAGCTCGAGATGGCGATTTTGAGGATGGATTGGTGGCTACGGCGTGTTTTTCGGTAGTAGAGTCGTTGGTGAATGTAGATGTAGAGATAAGTGGATTGACAACTAAGGAGTTGAATGGAAAATATCAAGCGTTGGCATTGGATGTTGTAGATAATGGAGTAGGTGCGCTTGATAAGATGCAGGATTTTATTGTAGTGGTGCGTCAGAATGGAAGAAGAGATAGTGAGTCATTTTTGTTGTCGCCAACTTATGTGAATGGAGATAGATTGCGTTATGAGAATAGAGAAGAATTGGAGTTTGAGGGAGGAAATCAGTATCGCAGTATAGATTTTTCGAGTGTACATACCTATGGTGCAGGAATTGATCATATTGATTTTGAAAATGGTGTATATCAAGTTGTACTTGAGTCAGATAAGATGAGAGTTGGAGATAAAGAGGCTTACTCGATGGATGCTCATGGTGGGTATTTGGTTAATTTGCAGAAGAGCAATGATTCTGATATTGAAGCAGACTATATGTGGGTGCATTTTTATTATTTGGCAGATGCTCCATTTTGGGATGCCAAATTGTATATTTTAGGCGATTTGGTATATAATGAAGAGAGCGTAGAGAATGAGATGAGATATGACATGTTGGGCAGATTCTATTCAAAATCGTTGTTGTTGAAACAGGGAGGATATAACTATTTGTATGCCTTGAAGTCGAAATTTGGTAGTGAGATGAGTGTAGTGCAAACAGAGGGTAGTTTTTGGGAAAGTAGAAATAGATACGAAGTGTTGGTTTATTATCGTCCGTTTGGAGCAAGATATGAGAGATTGGTTGGATTTGCAGTTGTAGATTGAAAATAAGTTAGTATAAATAAAAAAGTTTTAAATAAATATGTTTGAGTGGTTTAAGTCTATTGAATTTATTACGGTAATTGATTTTATCGGTACATTTGCGTTTGCAATTTCGGGTATTCGTTTGGCAAGTGCTAAGAAGTTTGACTGGTTTGGTGCAATTGTCGTTGGTATGGTTACAGCCGTAGGTGGAGGTACTTTGCGTGACATTATGTTGGGTACTACGCCATTTTGGATGCAAAATGGTTTTTATTTAGTGGTAACTATATTCTCGTTGTTCTTTGTGTTGATATTTAGTAAATATCTTGTGCATTTGAACAATACAATCTTTATCTTCGACGCCATTGGTTTAGGTTTGTTCACTGTAGTAGGTGTAGAAAAATCTCTTGCATTCGACCAACCAATGTGGGTGGCTATTATTATGGGTTCATTCACAGGTGCTGCGGGTGGTATGTTGCGTGACACATTGATTAACGAAGTGCCACTTGTGTTTAGATCGGAATTATATGCTATAGCTTGTGTGTTAGGTGGATGTATATATTGGATTTGTATGAAATTAGGATTGGAAGCAATACCAACACAGATAATTACAGCAGTTTCGGTGATTGTGATACGTATTATCGCAACTCGTTATCATATTGCGTTGCCAACGTTGCGAGGCGAGCATACCGATGGTGCTGATATAATACATCATGATAAATAAAGTGGACTATGGCAGTAAATGTTAAGATTGGAGATAAGGTGCGTTATCTCAATTCGGTAGGAGGTGGTGTGGTTACACGCTTTCAGTCGAAAGATATAGTATTGGTAGAGGAGGAAGATGGTTTTGAGACTCCGTGTCTTGTGTCGCAAGTGGTTGTGGTACAAGAAACTAATAAATATAACTTCCCAGTAGAAGACCCAGTAAAAGAGGTAAATGACAAGAAAGCTGCGAAAGCAGGAGTGAAACCTCAAATTGAGGAGGATGAAGAGGATGAGATAAAAGTGCCTGAATACACTTGGAATGAGCGTTATGAGACTCCCGATGGCGAACAGCTTACTGTGTATTTGGCTTTTGTGCCGAAAGATATTAAGCAGTTGCAAACCACAGATATGGAGTTGTATATCGTCAACGATAGCAACTATTATCTTCAATTTGCGCTCTATTCGGGCGATGGAAAACAACGTGTGCGTTGTCATAATCTTGTTGAGCCACAGACGAAACTCTATCTTGAAACCATCAATAAGATAGGTCTTAATGATTTGGATCATCTTCGTTTTCAGGGTTTTGCCTATAAGCAAATTCAGTTTGAGGCGAAGCCAGCAATGGATATCGAGCTCAAAATCAATCCTACGAAATTCTATAAATTGCATTCGTTCCGCGAAAATGACTATTTCGACGAAGATGCAATGCTCGTAACGATTGTGAAAAACGATGTGATGGACCTTGGTATGCTCATTGACCCACAGCAGTTGCAAAAGGCTATTTCAGAAAAGAAACATGAGGAGAAGAAACCTGTTTCAAAGCCTCAAAATCAGAAACCTGCAATTATAGAGGTTGATTTGCATATCAGTCAGTTGATTGATAACACCAATGGACTTTCACGAGCTGATATGTTGAATTATCAGTTGGAGAAATTCAACAAAGTGATGCAAGAGAATTTGAAGCGTAAGGGGCAGAAGATAGTCTTTATTCATGGAAAAGGAGAGGGCGTGTTGCGTGCTGAGATTGAGAAGTTGTTGAAGAAAAAATATTATAAATGCACTTATCAAGATGCTTCGTTCCAACAATATGGCTTCGGTGCATCACAGGTGACGATTCATTAAAGTCGACGGTCAACGGTGATAATTATAAAAAAAGAGATGCGGTTGCATCTCTTTTTTTTGTATTTAGTTTTTTCGTTTAGTTTTTGTATATCCGAGTTCAGTGAGTAGGGTGTGTACTTTTTCGCGGAAATCGCCTTGTATGATGATTTCGCCATCTTTAGCAGAGCCACCTACGCCACATTTAGTTTTGAGCGTTTTGCCGAGTTCTTTTAGGTCGTCGTCAGAGCCAACAAAGCCAGTGATGAGAGTTACGGCCTTGCCACCACGATTGCGACGGTCGAGTTCGATGCGGAGGTTTTGTTTGCTCGGTTCGAGAGTATCTACCTCTGGTTCGTCCTCTGTTTCGTATTGAAAATTAGGGTTAGTCGAATAGACTACATTTAAGCGAGATTTCCAGTCAGACATAATTTATTCCCTTTGGACATGTCTAAAGTCAACGGTCAACAGTTGTATTTATTGAAAAATTGACTGTTGTCTGTCGACAATAAATTTATTATTTAAAGAATTTGTATGAGAAGTTATAGACAAGCATGAGGTAAGCGCGGTGGTTGCTTACGAGGTGGTCGCCTGCGACCGAGAAGTTGGCTTGTGGAGTGCCATACATTACGCCAGTATATTCATATTCAACACCCACTACGAGGCCTTTGAAGAGATATTGAATTGACGGTGCAACGCGGAACATTTGGTCGATGTTGTTGTAGCCACGTACCCATACTTCTTTGAGTTCTTTGTTAGCACCAAGGTTTTTCATATATCCACCGAGCACAGTAGCGCGTACGTTGTGGTTTTCGCGAGCAGTGTGGTAGGCAAGAGTGAGCCAAGTTGATGATTGAGAGAGAGGAGCATAGTAGCGCGAACCATCTTCGTTTACGCCATAACCATAGCCAGACATCATGAGAATATGACCAGTGTTTTGACCATAGATAGACTTCGCAGCTACAGTGAAATTCTTGTTGCCATATTGAGCAAAGAGTTGAGTAGAAATAGAATTTACTTGTTCATCTACCTTTACCATTTCGCCATTCGCCTCTGCAGTAGAGCGAGGGTTTAGTGACATAAATTCGCCACCGATACCAACTTTTAAGCCATTGGCAGCATACGTAGCACCAAGATAGAGTTCGGGTGTGCCACCAAATACTTGATACTTATTCGAAGCACCATCAGGACCAGTCGAAGTGTATTGTAGTTGATATATTGCAGCAGCCGAGAGGGTAACGGCATTGACTTTGGCATTATAGCGAAGTTGTGGCGCACGCGAGAAAGCGTTGAATGGCGCACCTGTGTTGAGCGATACGATAGAAGGCAACAAGTCGCCCGACATTGGGTGCCAAGCTTGACCCGCAATGAGTTGGTGATGTTTCCAATTGAGACCTACATAGGCGTGGCGGATGCGGAACATGTTGTAGTTAGCCCCTGCGCCACAGAAGTCAGTCTCGATTTTAGCATTGAAGTGCATGCCATTGAACTCAGGCGATTTCATGTTGAAACCAAGGCGCGACACCACAGCGAGCAAACGAGCAGAAGGCTCAGCATTGAGATCCTCGCCGAGAGAATTGAACTGATTATCCATAGGGATAAAATTGAACAATTCGCCCACAGAAGCCAATGTTTTTCGTGAGTCGAAAGTGAAGTCGTTGCGCACGAAACCATATATTTCAAGTTCGTAAGGGTTAGCTTTTTTAGCCGATGTTGTCGTGTCGTTGGCAAAAGTAGCCACCGAAGTCATTAGTGATACGATGAGTATTACTGTGAATTTCAATTGTTTAATCATAATTTGCGTAGTTTGTTTTTCGAAGTGCGAAGTTACAAAAAAAAGTTGAGATAGGCAAGAGGGGGAGGTGAGGAATGGGGAATGAGGAATTAGTGTTTGTTGTATTAAATCGAGTGCAAAGTTACGACATTTTGGTGAGGCGTTGGAGGTTTAAGTTGGAAATGTAGGTTTAAGTAGGTTTTTTGTGGTGAATACACAATGTGAGTGGGTGTTGTTTTTGGCGGTTTTCTTGCTTGCAGGTTGCTTGCACCTTGCTTGAGGGGAGTACACAATGAGAGTGGGTGTTGGGGAATGAGGAATGGGGAATGAGGAAATTACCGAAAATGCAGAAAACGCAAATGCGCAAACGGGT
>JAFYMM010000386.1 GCA_017550055.1 Paludibacteraceae bacterium | reverse complement strand
TTGGTGTGCGAGTTGGCAACGGAGGCAGTCTTTGCGGGTGCAGTAGTTGTCGTGGAGTTGGATGAGGGCTTGCGATGTGTAGGCATCGGGACACGGAAAGTCGGTGAAATGAGTGACTTTGTGGTTTTTCTCGGCTTTGAGTTGGTGGAGTAGGTCGAGTGTTTTCTCTTGTAGGTCAATGTCTTGTGTGGTCTGAGCATAGAGAAAGATGAATGGTACGACGGTGTTGATGATGAGTAGGTCGATGGTTTGGCGTGAGAGATTGCAACCATGATGTTCGGTGATATGGGATGGGCGGTAGTGCGTGTGCCAATATGGAGATGCTGAGACGGTGAATATTTGACGTAGTGATTTGATGTTTAGGTTGTTGAGAGTTTTGCTGAATAGGTGTTCGTGCTGGTGGAGGAGCATGGCGAATTGAGATAGACGCATTGTCGGGAAAGAGGCTGGTCGCATGCGTAGGAATTTGAAAAAGACACCATTAGTAGATTGGAGCGAGAATTTGTTTTTGAGAAAATTGTATTCGCGTTGCCAAATGGAAGTTTGAGAGTCGGGAGAGTCGATGTGGTCGAGAAATCCGGCTTGCCCGAGTAAGAGCGCTTCGATTTGTTGGATAGAGTCGCGATGGTGCATTATGGTGTTGAGAGGTAGGGATTTAGCGATTTGTTGCATGGAGTCGCTGTTGACGCCAAAGCCAAATGCTCGGCAGAGAGTGATGTAGAAGGCTTGTTCCCAATTGTTTTGGCTATCGCGCAGGATTTGAGATATGCATTCGGTTTTGGATTGTAGGCGCTCGATGAGTAGTCGGTCGACCCATTGATTCAGACGGAATGGGTCGATTTGGTTGATGTTGATAGGACAGGTGTGGGGGCTTTGAATCAGAGAGTTGTAGTTGTTGAGAATGGATTTTGGATAGTTGAGAATGATGGTTGGAATAGGGTGGTCGGTCTGTGTGAATATTTGTTCGTCAGCTTCGAAAACCACATGGAGTATGATATTGTCGTATTCTCGTTTGTTGTCGTGATTGTGGCGATGCCAGTCGCTTGCACGGACGTGAAACTCCACATTGCCAGCCCATTGGCGCCCGTCGATTTCTACTTTGGCATTGAATACATCGGGTCCTGCATCGGAATTGGGAGTGCCAGGGGAGATGATGCGAACAGTTTGGCCTAATAGGGTTTGTTGTTGTTCGAAGTATAGTCGGCTGAACCAGATGTAGTTTAGGAGTTTTTCGGACATGATATTGCGGTTGTGGGTTAGAAATGAGGGGAAATTTGGTTTGCAAATATACACAAATTTTCTCTTATAGGTCATATTGGGGATAGATTTTTTGAGTTATTTATTGTTTTTCGATAAAAATATTTGGTCAAATGAAAAATTATTTGTTACTTTGCAATTTAAAAGTCAATGGTTGGGAGTTGATGGTTTGTGAGGCTTTATCCGTTGATAGATAGCAAGAAAAGATAGAAATATGAAACGATTTAAGATATTGTGTGTATTGTTGTTGACGGTGTTTTTTGCATCGGTTGTAACAGATTTTGTGCTTGATCTGATAGCAGGCGCAAAGATGGGTTATAACATGGTGGAATACACGATGGCGAAAGGGTTGGAGAGTCGTGAGCATTTGTATGTTGATGTTGTGGTGGATGGAGCGATGAAGGGATTGGAGCCAAATGCGGTGAATAAACTTTCGGGCGATTCGGTAGTCATATTAAGAAACAATGTATCGATAGTTGAGTATGCAGAATCGTTTGCAGAAGCAAAAGACAAACATAATGTCTTGTATGAGGTGTTGAATTGGGTAAATTGGTTGATAATCGTGATATTTGTATATTTGATTGTAGTTTTTGTGAAGATAATGCGTCTGTTTATACGTTCGCAAGTGTTTGAGCATAAGATAATATCGTTGTTGAATCATTTGGGTGTTGCTTTTTTGGTGTTGGCTATTGTGACGACAGTGTGGAATTTTGGTCGCATTTATTTGGCGGGACACTTGATTGATGTGGATGGTTTGATGGTGAGTTATCGTCATTGCATAGAGTGGAATAATTTGTTGTTGGGGTTGGTGATTTTGGTAATAACTGAGATATTGCGCCAAGCGACAACAATCAAAGAAGAGCAAGATTTAACGATTTAAGAGAGGAGGAGAGATGGCGATAATTGTGAATCTTGATGTAATGATGGCAAAGCGAAAGATGTCGTTGACAGAGTTGTCGGAAAAGGTAGATATTACGGTGGCAAATCTATCTATATTAAAAACCGGAAAGGCAAAGGCAATACGATTTTCGACCCTTGAGGCAATATGTAAGGTGTTGGACTGTCAGCCAGGAGATATATTGGAGTTTAATGAGGAATGAGGAATTAGGAATTAGGAATTGATGCTTTAATTATTATAATTATAGAAACAATTAACAACTAAATTTTTGAATATGAAAAACAAACTTTTTGCTACGCTTGTAGTGCTTTTGATGGCGACTGCAAGTATTTTTGCTCAGACTATCAATCATGGTCATGGGTTACAAGAGTACAAGCTTGAAAATGGCTTGACTGT
>JAFYMM010000385.1 GCA_017550055.1 Paludibacteraceae bacterium | reverse complement strand
TGTTTGTGTGGAAGGTCTAATTCGTGATAATGCTTATCCAACAAAGCATCATTCTCTACATTCGCAAGCAAATTACCATCAGCATCAAGATAATCACCACCCTCATAAATTTTTATCACCGTATCAAACAACTCATTGATTCCCCTCATTTTAGGCGACACAGTAGGCACCATCGGCACACCAATCATTGCGCTCAACGACTCATAATCAAACTTATCGCCTTTAGCCTCCAATTCGTCGTACATATTCAGTGCTATCACCATACGCACATTCATATCAATCAACTGCGTAGTGAGGAACATATTACGCTCTAAGTTGCCCGAATCTATCACATTTATCACTACATCCGGATGCCCTTTCACTATCTGACTGCGCACATATCTCTCCTCTGGCGAATATGCCGACAATGAGTATGTACCTGGCAAATCCACCAAACGAATATGGTAGCCTTTGTATTCAAATGTGGTCTCTTTCGCATCAACCGTAACGCCCGAATAGTTACCAACTTTCTCATGTTCACCCGAAATCACGTTAAACAACGATGTCTTACCTGCATTCGGATTTCCTACCAACGCCACTTGTATCTCACGACGACGGTCAAGTGCCACCTGACGAATCTCATCTTCGGTAATCGTCACCACTCCAGAATTAAGGTTTAAGAGATGAGAATCATTTCCTGCACCTTGCTCCCTGCTCCCTATTCCCTGTTCCTTATTTCTTTTAACAATCTCCTCTGCCTCTGCCACTGTGATTACTTCAATTTTTTCAGCCTCACTACGTCGCAAACTCACATTATACCCCATCACCGAATATTCTATCGGGTCGCCAAGCGGAGCGCGATTCACTACCTCAACCACCTTACCTTTTATAAAGCCCATCTCCACAATCCTACGGCGAAAGCCACCATGTCCAGCAACTTTCACTATCACCGCACGTCCACCTATTTCTATATCTGATAATTTCATATTTTGATTGTTTCTACTTTTAATTTGCAAAAATACAAAATTTTCGCCACTTACGCAACACCTAAAATATAGTATTTTTCCACCCCTCTAATACACACTCTCATTGTGTATTTTTTGTCCTTACCCTCTAGCAAGGTGCAAGCAAACTGCTCCGTAGAAAACCGCCAAAAAAAATACACACTCACAGTGTGTATTCACTCAACAAAAACATCAAAAAAACAACATTTTTCCACCTCTCTTTTTGCCATATAAATATTTTTTTGTACCTTTGCACGTTATTAAGTAAATTATATAATCACAAATCTATAAAACAATGACTGAAAAACTTCAAAAATTCATCAACGACTCATTCGTAGCTCGTTGGGCGGCATTGATTCTCATTGCTTTGATGATGTTCTTTGCCTACATGTTTGTGGACATGCTCTCTCCACTTAAAGAACTTCTCGACACAACTCTTGGCTGGAACAGCAGTACTTTTGGTACTTATGCTGCATCAGAGTACTTCCTCAACGTATTCTGCTTCTTCCTCATCTTTGCTGGTATCATCCTCGACAAAATGGGCATTCGTTTCACAGGTATCCTCTCTGCATCATTGATGGTTATCGGTGCTTGCATCAAATTCTATGCAATGAGCGAATGGTTCGTTGGCACAGGTCTCGAAGCTTGGCTCGGCTCTTGGTGGGTTGCTCTTCCTGCATCGGCTAAACTCTCTTGCTTTGGCTTCATGATTTTCGGTTGCGGTTGCGAAATGGCTGGTACTACAGTTTCTAAAGCTATCGCTAAATGGTTCAAAGGCAAAGAAATGGCTATGGCTATGGGCTTAGAAATGTCTATCGCTCGTCTTGGTGTGTTCGCTGCTATGTGGCTTGCTCCAATGGTGTCTGATAGTTTCAACCAATCTGTATCTGCTCCTGTAGCATTTGGTGCTATATTGCTTATGATTGGTCTCATCTTCTACTCTGTATTCGTAGTTATGGATAGCAAACTTGACAAACAACTCGAAGCTGCTGGCGAAGTTGCTGAAGAAACTTCTGAAGAAGAATTCAAATTCAGCGACCTTGGCAAAATCTTCACAAGCAAAATGTTCTGGTTGGTAGCTCTTCTTTGCGTGCTCTACTACTCTGCTATCTTCCCATTCCAACGCTATGCTCCTGATTTCTTGAACAAAACTCTCGATATCGCAAATGGCGCACAACTCTTCAGCTGTTTCCCTATCTTGGCAATGGTGCTCACTCCATTCCTCGGAGCATTCATCGACCGCAAAGGTAAGGCTGCTTCTATGCTTATGATTGGCTCTCTTATCATGATTGCTTGCCACCTAAGCTTCGCATTCCTTCTCCCTGTGTTCCCATCTAAAGCTTTGGCAGTTGCTATTATCGCTATCCTCGGTGTATCTTTCTCATTGGTACCTGCAGCTTTGTGGCCTTCAGTTCCAAAAATCATCGACGAACGCATCCTTGGTTCTGCATACTGCGTAATCTTCTGGATTCAAAACTGGGGTCTCCTCCTCGTTCCTGTTATCATTGGTAAAGTCCTCGACGCAACAGGTGGCTACACAATGCCAATGATTATCTTCTCTTCATTCGGCGTTCTCGCTTTATTCTTCGGATTATGGCTCAAACGCGAAGACAAGAAAAAAGGCTACGGTTTGGAATTACCAAATATTAAGAAATAAGACATAGAATAAAACTCATAAACTAAAAACCTCAGAATCTCAAAATTTGAAGTTCTGAGGTTTTTTTATTGTTAATTGAAAATAGCCTGAAAGGCTCTAACAGATATAACGTCATGGCATCGCCATACGGAGAAGGAATGGCAACGCCATACGGACATAAAAAAAAGACGCCTCAAATTTGAGACGTCTTTTGTGGAAACTGCTGGGGTCGAACCAGCGACCCCCTGCTTGTAAGGCAGGTGCTCTAAACCAACTGAGCTAAGCTTCCATTCTGTGTAAGAACCTTTCGTTTACGGGTGCAAAGATAGGAACTTTTCCATTACGCGCAACACTTTTTTAAAAATATTTTTTATTTTTCTTAATTTTATTTATATCAATAAGTTACACGAATATTTTCATTATTTTTAAGATATTTTTCTTATTATTTTCAATAAAAAAGCAAGATTTTTACCCTAAAAATATCACACTTTAGCAAAAGCTACACTTTTTTCAATTCATAATTCATAATGCATAATGCATAATTATTTTCAATCCTAACCGAAAAGACGCATCAACGACATATTATTTATTTTAATCGGTGTCATTAACACGTCTCTACAATCTAGTAATTCTAGCGAGGTAATCGTAATGTTCGCCTCTTCTGACGATTTCCATTTTAAATCCGTGAAGCTCGGCGTGATTTCTCAAAGTAATGGCGTCGATATAAAGCCAAGGGAAAGAATCGCCTTTGATATCATCATAACACATAGTGTATTCAAGCTCGCCGTAATATTTGCCATCATTAGGCAATTCTATTATTCCGTCTTCATCTTCGTAGAGATAACAAAGATCCGACGAGTCGCAGAGGAGTTGTCCATTTTCTGCCAGCACCTTATCTATATGCTTGAAGAAAGCTGGAAGCTTATCAATAGCACCGACAATGCCGATGCCGTTCATCAACATCAATATAGTATCATATTTTTCTTCTAAAGTAAAAAAATCCTGTTCTATCACATTTGCTATACCTCTTTCCTTCATCGTCTCTACCGAATAAGGAGAGATATCTATTGCAGTGACGTCAATGCCTTTTTCCTGAAGCCAAAGCGAGTGACATCCAGAACCTGCGCTAACGTCGAGAGTCCTGCCCTTTGCCATCTTCAACGCCTTCTGTTCCAGTTTA
>JAFYMM010000384.1 GCA_017550055.1 Paludibacteraceae bacterium | reverse complement strand
CTCAAATATGCTTGTTTGTGCATAGGTGTGTTGTTGCAAAAATGTGAATATTAATGCAATGAGTTTGATGATGATTGATTTAAGATGGTTTGATTTCATAGGTAATGTAATATTTAGGAGTAACGAATGTTTATTATCTACAAATGTAATGATAAATAATTAAAAATGTGCAAGTTTGTGGCAAAAATAAAAAAAGCGAATAGGTGATGCCTATTCGCTTTGTGATATGATTGAAGTGTTTGATTAATCTTCTTTCATGTTGTGGAATACGTTTTGAACGTCGTCGTCATCTTCGAATTTTTCGAGAAGTTTTTCGAGTTGAACGCGTTGTTCTTCGTTAACCTCTTTGAGGTCGTTAGGAATGCGAACAAATTCTGAACTCTTGATTTCGAAGCCGTTTTCTTCGAGATATTTTTGGATTTCAGAGTTGCATTCAAATGGAGCAGAAAGTACGATTACGTTTTCTTCTTCGTCGAAGTCAATTTCATCTACACCGAAGTCGATAAGTTCGAGTTCGAGTTCTTCAAGGTCAACACCCTCTTTTGCGATAACGTGGAATGTACATTTGTGCTCAAAAAGGAATGTCAAGCTACCAGAAGTGCCAAGGCTACCACCAAATTTGTTGAAATATGAACGAACGTTAGCAACTGTACGAGTATTGTTGTCGGTTGCAGCTTCTACAACGATAGCGATACCAAAAGGACCATATCCTTCGTAGATAATTTCTTTATAATCGCCAGTATCTTTGTCGGTTGCTTTTTTGATAGCACGTTCAACAGTATCTTTTGGCATGTTTGCTGCTTTAGCATTTTGCATCAAAGCACGCAAGCGAGGGTTTGTATCGGGGTCTGGACCACCAGCTTTAGCTGCGATAGTGATTTCTTTACCGATACGAGTAAATGTGCGAGACATATTGCCCCAGCGTTTGAGTTTTCTTGCTTTGCGATATTCAAAGGCTCTTCCCATTGTGGTTTATTGTTTTTATAGTTAATTTTTTAATTTGTTATTATCGGAGTGAAGCACCAAGACGTTTTTCGAGGTTGGTGATGATTTTGTTCATCACAGCTTCGATTTGTTTGTCTTGGAGAGTTTTTTCGTCATCTTGAATAGTCATTGCAATGGCGTATGATTTCTTGCCTTCGGGCAAGTTTTTCCCTTCATACACGTCAAAGAGTGTTACGTCTTTTAGCAACTTGCGTTCGCTTTCTCTTACTACAGCCTCGATTTGAGCCATTGTTACGGCTTTATCGATGAGGAGCGCGAGGTCGCGTTTTACTGGTTGAGTTTTGGGGAGTGGAGTAAACGTTACTTTCTTCTTAACGGCGAGCTTAACGATTGCATTCCAATCGAGTTCGGCAAACAATACCTCTTGCTTGATGTCGGCTTTTTTGAGGATTGCTTTTGCTATGATACCCATTGCTCCGAGTTGCTTTCCAGCGCGGGTTGCAATGCTGAGCGATGCGCTATAAATCTCCTCATTACCTTCGCTAAGCGCGAGTTCGCGAGTAGAGATGCCGAGGCGTGCAAAGATGTTGCCTACGATAGCCTTGAGATCGTAGATTGTAGCCGCTTCCTCACTGCGAGCCCAGTTGCCTTGGCGAATGTTGCCAGTGAGCCAAAGAGCGAGTTTTTCGTTTTCGCTATATGGCGCAAGTGGAGCTTCGGCAGTTGATTCTGCCTCAGGGTTGAAATGGTAAACATTGCCAAATTCATACATCATCAAGTCGCTTGAACGACGGTTGATGTTGTGTGAAAGTGACTCAAGACCACCAAAGAGCAATGTTTGACGCATCACGTTGAGGTCGTTGCTCAATGGATTGAGGAGTTT
>JAFYMM010000383.1 GCA_017550055.1 Paludibacteraceae bacterium | reverse complement strand
TTAACATCGGAAAAGATGCCTAATTGCTGCATATAAGGCGAGTGTAAGCCCGTTTCTTCGTACAACTCACGCACAGCACACTCCTCGATAGTTTCATCCATACGCATAAATCCACCCGGGAAAGCCCAACGACCTTTATAAGGCTCAATACCACGCTGAATCAATAACACCTGCAATTCGTAGCCATCAAATCCAAAAATCACCGCATCTGCCGTCATTGCCGCTCGTGGATATTCATAAGCATAGCCTTCAGGAGTTTTAATATAATCTGGTGTCATAATTTATTTTCATCTATAAAATATAAATCACATTTCTTGCATAAACTTATGAGTAAACCTACATCGCTTACCATCATAAAAAGAATCAATTACCTCTGCAAAAATATCATTTGGCGAAATACAATCAAACATTGTCATACATGATCGCACCTTCTTTGCATCAATATTTCCTAATATATCTGAAGCTTTCTTTTCTTTGTGTGCTAATAATGCTTCTGTTATTTCTCTTATTCGCGCACCAAGAACTTCATGGGCTAAATATTGCTTAACTTCTTCTTTGTTTATAATTCCGTAATAAGTAGCCATGCGACTATGACCTAAGCCTTTTAATTGTGGAAAAATATACCATATCCAATGGCTCATTTTTTTTCCTTGTTTAATTTCATTCAATGCTTGAATATAGCCAGCATAAGCTCCTTCTTGAGCTTCGATAAAGCGGTTTATAGTGATTTCCATAATTTTTTAGATTGATATGACAATGAATTTTATTTTGTGTAGTTTTTACACATGCAAAGATACGGTATTATTTTGTATCTACCAAATTTTTTGTGTAAAATTTACACAAAATGTCATAATAGGCTTATTTTTAGAGTGATGAATATAGTTTTCAGAGTAAATTTAGTATGATTTTATGTAGTGTCTTGTGTAAAATTTACACATTTAAGAGGATTTTAATTGAGTTTTAGGGCATGATTTTTCGGGAAAAGATAGAAAATGGTAAATTTTTGGATATTCTGGAGAGTCTGGAACGCTTCGCTTACACTATGAGTGGGTGTTATTTTTGACTGTTTACTCCTCTTTGGGTCGTGAACCTCCACACGCTCGGCATAGCTCAAGCAAGCTTGGATCTGCCCTCACTTACGTGAATGTTTTCTTGCTTGCAGGTTGCTTGAGGGTATTTAGAGTTAGGAATGAGGAATTAGGAATGAGGGGAGTTTGCACCATTGCGCTAATGGCGCTAATGGTATTTTTGGCACTTTCTATCTTTTTTCAACATTAAACAATCACAAACAGTCAGAAACAGTCAGCGATGTTTTGAAATGTTGTAACTTTGCAGTTGCATTTGGGGAAAGGGTTTTATAAGAAAAAAAAAGAACTCCTATGTGGGATAGGAGTTCTTGAGTGGTCTTTGAAATATTTTTTGAATTAGTTGTTCAATACTTTGATTGCTTCGGCTACTTCGTTGAGGAGTGGTTCTACTGAGACTGATTGGCCAACAGCATATTGCATCCAAAGGTTTGGAGTGAGTCTGCCGATTGGATAGATGCGACATACTTCTTCGCCTACGACTTTGTCTCTGAATTGATATTCGAGTTGAGATTCGACAATGTGTCCGTATGGATAGTTTGGCAAATAGAGTGGGCTATCAATCATGTGAGAATAGACTGCCAAAATGGTTGAATTTTCGTGACCAAGAATTGGAGCATAGTATTTATTCCAAATTTCTTGCGCATTGCGGATGATAGTTTCTTTGAGTTGCGCCATAGTTGCATCGGGATTTTCGTATAACCAACGCCATGTGTAAATATCGACAAGAGATACGCCCATAATTTCGTATGACCCCCAGAAGATGTCAAGAGATTGCAATGCAGTGGCTTGTGGGTTTGTGTTTTTATAACCAAGCAATTCGAGGTCGCGTTTTTGGAACACAAAAGCAAGAGCTTCGGTGAATGCTGTGCTTGGCACACCACACATCATATAGTTGTCAACATCGTAAACTGTGATAGTTTGTTCGACATTATGACCAAATTCGTGAACAGCAATGTTGTAGCCTTTATAGTCCATACCATCGGCAGCAATACGAGTACGGAGGCGAGATACGTCGTAAGTAGCCATAGCACCCCACGCATGACCAGCACCAAGAGATGGGTCAACTTCGATTTTAGCACACACTTCGTTAGCTTTTTCGGCAGTAAAGCCAAGACGTTGCATGATGTTTGGGAGGTCGGCTTTCAGAGCAGCTGGATTAGGATAGAGAGAACGAGTTTTTGCAGATAATTCGTCTTCACTAATAGCACTACGAGATTTGAAACCATCGTACCAAATGTCGAATGGTTCGAGTTCGCGGCCAAGGCGAGCTTTGATGAGTTCAGCCACTTGAGCAACCTGAGGCGATGAGATGAACTTCACAAACATTTCTTCAATCTCTTTGTCAGTTACCTCCATTTGTTGATCAAACGCACGTTGAAGATATGTTGGATAGGCAGGACAATATTTGTCCATCGCAACAGCAGATTTGTAGATGTTATAGAGCATTTGGTAACGAACATCGGCTTCGCGAGTGTTGTCAACTACATTGCCTTGAAGGTCTTTTACCTCGTTAGAGTAAGGATTCCAAGTGTAATCGGCATTAGAGATAACTCGAGCAGGGATTGATTGGTCGATGATGCGAGTCATGATTTGATAGATCATGCGTTGTTTTTCGAAGCCACGACCATCGGCATTAGCATAGTTAGATTTTAGCTCATCGCGCAATCCCCAGTGAGTGATAAGAGCCATATTGTCGGCGAAAAGTTGCTCGCCAGCATCGTTGCGCAAACGGCCCATCATGATGTTGTAATTAGAGATATAGTTGTCGGCAGTAGTAGCACAATCGGCAAATTGTTGGTTAGCTTCGCCAGGAATACGAGCACCGAACAAATCGCCAAGACGAGCATAAGCCCACTCGGTACGAGTCCAAGTTTTGCCTAATTCATTTTTCTCATCGAGAGTATAGCTTGGGAAATTGAGCACTACGACAAAAGCTATCTTAGAAGCAAACATGTCGTCAGAGAAATGCGCAAATGGGTCGATTGCACCAAACAACTCATCGATAGCAGTATATGGAGCATCGCCAACAACATGCAAAGGCATTTTTAAGTCAATGCTAATTTGATTGTAGCGACCATATATAGCCTCAACATTGCGTTGAATAGTTTGGAAAAGTTGATGACGCTCAGCCTCGGTACATTGATAGTTAGCTTCACAAAAAGCAATAAAATCTTCGGCAGAGCCATCTTGGGCAGTCCAAAGTTTTGCTGTGCATTTTACACCACGCTCTACGAGATCTGGGTTGATTTGCGAATGCTTAGCCCAAATGGCTTTGATAGCAGCATCGATATCAGATTGCTTTAACGATGACATAGTGTCAGTTGTTTTTTGAGTGTTGCAACATGCAGTGAAAAGGAGTGCAATGGTTGCAAGAAGGGTGAATAATTTTTTCATGATATTTAAGTTTTTTTAGACAAGAAGACAAGAGAACATGATTTTTATCTTATCCCTAAAGACAAAAAGAACATAATAACAAGAAGATTTTATTCTTCCGTTATTATGTCTTTTTTTCTATTTTTGGAAAGATTCGAGACGTTTAAGAACTGCAAATACAAACCAATCTGGAAGATGCTTGATTAGTGGCACAAAAAGATGATTAATAAGACCTGGCATACATTGTTTTTTACCTTTAAACATTGCCTTTAAAGCTTTCTTAACCAATTTTTCAGGACGTAAACTTACACCTATACCTACTGCAATTTTACGCCAATAATCACTCAATCCATAAAGGCCAGTATCAACTGCACCTGGACATATAGCAGTTACAGTAACACCAAGCGGCTTAAGCTCATACCACAATGAGCGTGAAAAGTTGAGAATGAATGATTTAGTCGAGTTATAAACATTGATACCTGGCATAGTCATCCAAGCCGACATTGAACTCATATTGAGGATATAACCATGCCCACGCTCAGCCATATCAGCACCAAAGACTTGGCACATGTGAGCAACAGTCTTAACATGAAGATCGAGCATTACATCAACACGTTTGCGTGCTGTTTTAATAAGCGGGTTGAAGAAAAACACACCTGCATTATTAATCAATACCTCGATTTCAATATCATTATCTTTGCAATATTGCAAAAGTTTATCTGCAGCCATATCGTCAGTCAAATCCATAAATATGGAATGTGCTTTTACTGAAAAATCTTTCTCTATATCTACAGCTACTTGTTTTATTTCGTTTTCTTGATTTGATACAATAACCAAATCATATCCACGACTTGCTAATTCACGAGCATACATAAGTCCGATACCCGAACTTGCTCCTGTTACTAATGCGTACTTTTTAGAATTCATAATTCACAATATAATTAACACACTATTACTAATACACACCCAACTTTATTAAAGTTCGGCTTCGGCTTTTGCGATTTCTTTTTGTATTTTTTTAGGGAGATTGTCGACACAATGATGGCAACGCATCTCTTTGGTGTACATACGACCAATGCAGTAGTTTGAGTGTTTGCAACCACTGCGATATGTTTCGTCAGATGCTGCAAGTTTGTTTACGAAATCGGTGTCATGCACCAAAGCACGAGCCATTTGGACACACTCGAAACCCTCGTTGAGCACCTCGTCGATTTTAGCACGACTCACCAAACCACCCACGTAGATGAGAGGACATTTGAGTTCGGCACGGAACTTTTTAGCATCTTCGAGGAAATAGGCTTCTTGGAATGGCACTGTTGGCATCAAGATGCGACCAACAAGGTGGAGAGCAGCTTTGAGCCACCAGAATTTAGCCATATCCATATAGTAAGCCAAAGTTTTGATAGGCATAGCACCACGCATAACAGCCATTGGGGCTTTGCTCACAAAACCAGCAGAAAGCACAATGCCATGAACACCTGCAGCTTCAATTTCCTTAGCAATTTTGATAGATTCAGGTATTTGAATACCGCTTTTGAAACCATCGTACATATTGTGTTTCACAACCACAGCCATATCATCACCCGCACAACGCATAACTTCGGCAAGCACAAGTTTCATGAAACGCATACGATTTTCGAGCGAACCACCAAATTTATCGCGACGTTTATTCACATAAGGCGAAAGGAATTGCGAAATAAGATAGCCATGACCAGCATGAATTTCGACACAATCGAAGCCGGCTTCGCGACACATATTTACAGCACGACCAAAGTCTTTAACAAGCTCCATGATTTCAGCCTCTTTCAAACCACGCACAATAGTTGGCGAATAGAGATTGAAACCAGATGACGGACCTACAGGCATACAACCACAAGTGTAGTAGTGAGTCATATTGCCACAGTGGCCAAGTTGAATACTTGCTTTTGCGCCTTCGGCATGGATGCCATCAGTAAGGCGTTTTAGCTCAGGAATAATCTCTTCACGCATCCAGAGTTGACCATCGAAACTAACACCACTACGATTGACTGCACAATAGGCAACAGTTGTCATACCTACACCACCACGTGCA
>JAFYMM010000382.1 GCA_017550055.1 Paludibacteraceae bacterium | reverse complement strand
TACCATCGCGAGTACCTGTTACTTTGAAGTCCATATCGCCAAGGTGGTCTTCGTCGCCGAGGATGTCGCTGAGGACAGCATAGTTAGTACCTTTGTTTTCAGAGATAAGACCCATTGCGATACCAGAAACTGGTTTGTGGATAGGCACACCAGCATCCATAAGAGCGAGACAGCCTGCACATACAGTTGCCATAGAAGATGAACCGTTAGATTCGAGGATATCTGATACTACGCGTACTACGTAAGGGTAGTCAGTAGGAATCATAGGTTTAAGAGCGCGATAAGCGAGGTTACCGTGACCGATTTCGCGACGGCCGATACCACGAGAAGCGCGAGCTTCGCCTGTAGAGAATGGAGGGAAGTTGTAGTGGAGGATGAAGCGGTCGCGACCTACGATAAGAGCTTCGTCAACGATTTTTTCATCCATTTTAGTACCGAGAGTTACTGTACTCAAAGATTGAGTTTCACCACGAGTGAAGACTGCTGAGCCGTGAGGGCCTGGGAGGTAACCTACTTCTGACCAGATTGGGCGAATTTCAGTTGTTTTACGACCATCGAGGCGTTTGCCTTCGTCGAGGATAGAGCGACGCATTGCTTCTTTTTCTACGTCGTGGTAGTAGCGAGCGATGAGTGCGCCTTTTTCTTCGAGTTCTTCTTCAGAGAAGTTTGCTTTGTATTCTTCGAGGACAGCAGCGAAGTTTTCAGCGCGAGAGTGTTTGTCGTCGTTGCAAGATGTTGCTACGGCGTATGCTTTAGCATAAGTTTTTTCGCGTACGTCGCGACGGAGATCTTCGTCGTTTTCTTCGTGGCAGTAAACGCGTTTAACTGTTTTGCCTGCAGCTTCCATGAGTTCGAGCTGAGCTTGGCAGTGAACTTTGATAGCTTCGTGAGCTACTTTGAGACCTTCGAGGAGGTCGGCTTCAGAAACTTCTTTCATTTCGCCTTCCACCATCATGATGTTGTCGAGAGTAGCGGCAACCATGATGTCCATGTCTGCTTTTTCGAGTTCAGCGAAAGTAGGGTTGATGACGTATTTGCCATCGATACGAGCTACGCGAACTTCAGAGATAGGACCGTTGAAAGGAACGTCAGATACTGCGAGGGCAGCAGAAGCTGCAAGACCTGCGAGAGCGTCAGGCATGTCGATGCCATCGGCAGAGTATAGAGTTACGTTAACGAAAGTTTCAGCGTGATAGTCGTCTGGGAAGAGAGGACGGAGAGCGCGGTCAACGAGACGAGAAACGAGAATTTCGTAATCGCTTGAGCGACCTTCGCGACGAGTGAAACCGCCAGGGAAGCGGCCATTAGAAGCGAATTTTTCTTTATAGTCCACAGAAAGTGGCATGAAATCAGTGCCAGGAACGGCATCTTTTGCGCTACATACAGTAGCGAGCAACATTGTTTTACCCATAGTGAGCATTACGGCACCGTCGGCTTGTTTAGCGAGTTTGCCTGTCTCGAGGGTAATGGTACGGCCATCACCGAGTGTGATGGTTTTTGTAACTACATTCATAGTGTTTTAGTTTTGTTTTTTATATACTCAAAATTCGGTGCAAAGTTACAAAAAAATATTGAGATTGGCAAGTGTTTTTTTAAGTTATATTTTTTTGTTTTTAACGTGGGTTCGATATAATTTTTCTCCCATAAATTACACAAATTTCACTCCTTTATTCTCCCTCAAACGTCTTTTTCTCCCACAGATTGTACAGATAACACGGATTCTTTTTTTCTTTTTTTTCGATTCGCTCTTTGACTGCGTCAAATGCGCTCTACGGATTTGCACAGATTTTTGCCTTGCGGCATTTGTTTTTTTTTTAGACATGAAGACAAGAGAACATAATCTTTCTCACGGAAATTATTTTCTCTCACGGAATGCATGGGAT
>JAFYMM010000381.1 GCA_017550055.1 Paludibacteraceae bacterium | reverse complement strand
GGCGAGGTCATCACCTGTACAGCTACCGAAGTCGCTGTCGATGGTCGCAAACTCTCATATCGCATTGAATGTTTCGATTCGCAAGGCAATTCAATCGGCACAGCCGACCACGACCGTTTCGTAGTCAATGCCGAAAAATTCATGAAAAAAGTATTAAGTTAGCCCCATCTTTTCCTATACCTCTTCATAGGATAACCATACCTTCATCTTTTGTCTACTTAGTTGAAAAATATCTATATGATTTATAAAATTGATAAATAATAATTGAATTTATCATAAGGGGCGTCGAAGACGTCCAATTATAAATAACCGCTGCGTGACCGAGCGAAGCGAGGGAACCTGCGGACAGAGCATCTCCACACCTCTCGTCCCCATCGGGGGCGAATAGAAAAAGCTTTCAACTAAGTTGACGAAGATCCTACCTTCTCCATACCTTCTACGAAGGATATACGAAGGATATACGAAACATATACGAAGGATAACCTTATCCCCTCCCTATTTAATTTTGTTAAATAAAGTTAAATCGGGGGGGGTAAATCGTATGTCAGAAAAAAGTATTATCTTTGTGCTCTGAAATCAATACACTATGAAAACTGTCAAATCATTGCTTTTGCTCTTTGTTCTGTGCCCTATGTTTTTATTTGCACAGAAATACACCGTGAGTGGCTATGTAATGGATGCATCATCGTCCGAAACTATGATTTCGGCTACGGTCTACGACGAAATCAATCAACGTGGCACGGCTACCAATCCCTATGGTTTCTACACCATCACTTTGCCTAAGGGCGAGAGTCGTTTACGTTTCTCTTATGTGGGTTATTCTACTCGCACTATTTCATTAAATCTTACTTCCGACACAGTCTTGAATATCAAACTCCTCTCATCTAATGTCTTAGACGAGGTCGAGGTTGTGTCTCAACGTTCGCAAATGGGGGTCGAAGGCTCTCAGATGTCGGCTATCGAGGTGCCTATACAATTCATCAAAGGCATCCCAGCCATTGGTGGCGAGGTTGATATTGTCAAAGCTTTGCAACTATTGCCCGGTGTTCAATCGGGTGGCGAGGGGCAGACGGGTCTCTATGTGCGTGGTGGTGGTCCCGACGAGAATTTGATTCTCTTGGATGGTGTGCCTTTGTATAATATCAACCACATGGGAGGCATGTTTTCTGTCTTTAATGCCGACGCTATCAAGAATGTAACTCTCTACAAAGGCAATTTCCCATCGCGATTTGGCGGACGTTTGTCGAGTGTGATTGATGTGCGACAAAAGGATGGCGATGCACAAAACTATCATGGTGCGTTGACTATAGGGCTATTGTCTGCAAAACTCAATGTCGAAGGCCCAATCTGGAAAGACCACACCACGTTCAATGTCTCGGCTCGTCGCACTCATTTCGACTGGTTTATACCTATTTTTTATGGAGTCGGCACTCCTACCGTTGGTAGTCCGATAAGGGAGTATATGGGCTATTCGTTTTGGGACGTGAATGCCAAAGTGTCTCACAAGTTTTCCGATACCGACCGCCTTTCTGCTTCGTTCTATATGGGCGACGACTATATGTATTCTAATGTTACAGAGAAACTTAACACCTACACTGCTAAAAGCAAAAAGAATTGGACTTGGGGCAATATCGTCTCTTCGCTCAACTGGACTCACGTCTATTCCCCACAACTATTCTCCAATGCCATAGTTTCCTATACTCGCTATCGTTTCCGTCTTGGAGTGAAAATGGACGAAAAAGACACCGACCCGAATGATTATATTGATTCTCACTACGATATGGATTATAATTCCAATATCGAAGACATCACGGCTCAATATAATTTTGATTATAAACCACATCACGCCCACGATATCAAGTTCGGTGCGCAATACACATTCCATACTTTCAAGCCTACGGTAACAAGTATCTACCAACAAGCGTTCGACACTCTGACTATCAATAGCATGGATACCACCTATGGCGATCTTCCAACTTATACTCACGAGGCTACCCTCTATATCGAAGATAATTGGGATATCCATCGCCGTTTGCGTATGAACATTGGTTTGCGTGGCTCTCTGTATGCTGTTGGTGGCAAAGTCTATCCAAGCCTTGAGCCTCGTGTAGGATTGCGCGTTTTGTTGATGGACGACCTTTCGTTTAAGGCTTCATATCAGTATGTTACACAATATCTTCACCTATTGTCATCGTCTAACGTTACGTTGCCAATCGACCTCTGGGTGCCTGTTACGGCAAACATTCCGCCAATGCACAGTCACCAAGTCGCAGGTGGATTCTTCTATAATCTATTGGATTTAGTCGATTTCTCGGTCGAGGGCTACTACAAAACTATGGATAATGTCTTGGAATACAAAGACGGAGCCTCATTCGTCTCTTCTACAACTGGTTGGGAAGAGAAGGTCAACGTAGGGCGAGGTTGGAGCTATGGTGTCGAATTTCTTGCTCAACGCACAATCGGCAAATTCACAGGGTGGGTAGGCTACACATGGAGTCGCACAGAGCGTAAATTCGATCGCAAAGGCATGGAAATCAACAATGGCGAGGTTTTCCCTGCTCGCTACGACCGCACTCACGACATGTCTGTTACGCTACAATATCGACCTATTAAGTTAATCGACCTCTCTGCAACATTCATCTATGGCACAGGCGCATGTGGCACATTGGCTACTCAGATAGCACCTAATGGCGAATCATTTATCACAAAACGCTATAACTACCGAATGCCCGATTATCACCGCTTAGACTTAGGCATCAACTTCCATTTCGACCGCCCAAAAGGTCGCTATGGCGAACACCTCTTGAATATCAGTGTCTATAACGCATATAACCAACAAAATCCTTATTATGTTTATGTTGATGGGGATGGAGAACCTACACTTCAACAAGTGTCATTGTTCCCTATTTTGCCGTCAATTAGTTATACATTCAAATTTTAATGACCGATGAAAAAGATATATTTTATATTGCCTATTGTTGTAATGTTTTTCATGATATTATGTATGTCATGCGAAAAAACTATTAAGTATAAAGGTGACGTTAGTAAGCCGATGTTATATGTAGATGCGGTTTTAAATGTAGAATTAGATACGCAGTTTATTTTTGTAGGGCAAACAAAGTTCTTTTTAGATACCTACGACAATAGTAAGTGTTTGTCAGATGCGGATTGTCGTATTCAGTATAAGGATGGGGAGTATCAACGTTTGAAGTTTGATAAAAAGGAAGAAAAATTCCTATATGCTATACCCGATTCTGTTTGTGTTGGAGATACTTTTCGACTAATGGTTACTTATCCCGATTTTGACACACTTCGAGCAACTGCAGTTGTGCCTGATATGTTAGATATTTATGTAGATACTGTTAATTATAAAACTATTGATATGGGAGTTGGTCTTAGTGGGAGTAAACAAATAAGTATCTATTTAGATAGTCAATTAAGAGGAGAAGGAGAGTCTGTTGGGGTAGAAATGGGATTTCTTTCATATCTTTCTTGGGTGCATGAGGAGTACGACTATTGGGATAATCCTACAGGGAACATGGTAATAGATACACTATCTAATTCGGCATATTGGTGTGAAGATCCTATTATTGCAGATAATTCTTTTGAACAATACTTTAGTTTAAGTGGCGAATTTTCAGATAAATATAAGTATCGTTATACTAGAATGATGTTTACCACCGACGATTTTTCATCGTGGCCATATAAAATAGATGTTCTTTTGCCTAATAATAACACTGCATTTGAAGATCCAAATGATGAATTGATTGGAGGTTGGATATTTGTGGGAATTTATGGAAATGATTATTATAAATATTTGAGAACTAAGTATGAGTCAGAGAAGAGTAGTAATATGTTCTCGGAGCCAATTCAGCTTTACTCAACAGTAACTGGTGGTGTTGGATTTTTTGGCGTAAAAAAAGAATTTAAATTAGATTTTTGGTTGAAACGATAATCCATATTTTCCCTATACTTCTCCTATACCTCATCGTAGGATAACCATACCCTCACCATAGGTGCGCCGAAGAAGAGTGCCACCCCATAAACAAAAAAATGCTGATTGACAAATTTGTTAATCAGCATTAATTGGATATATAAACACCGAATGGTATCTGTGGCAATCTGTAGAGCATATTTTTTAGCCGAGCTAAAAAATAGCGAATTTTGTTATAAGTTTATACCTAAAAGAAACAAAATCTTGAGCATAGCGAAAAATCAAAAAAAAAAGGATAAATCCGTGTAATCCGTGTAATCTGTGGGAAATAAAAGAGATTATTTTTGTGATAATTTGTGTAATTCGTGGGTAAAAATTTATGGTAAATTTATGATAATTTACGTTAAAATAATTTGCGAGAAAAAAAAGAGTTTAAACCTAAATTTAAACTCTTTTTTCGTGACAATATAGGATGGACAAAAAAAAGAGTTTAAACCTAAATTTAAACTCTTTTTTATGTGATCCCGGCGGGATTCGAACCCACGACCCACAGCTTAGAAGGCTGTTGCTCTATCCAGCTGAGCTACGAGACCATC
>JAFYMM010000380.1 GCA_017550055.1 Paludibacteraceae bacterium | reverse complement strand
TAGCAATAGCAATGTCGCCACCCTGCTCCAATGCGCGTTGCTGTTGAGCAAATGCCACCCCATCGTTTCCTCCATATATGGCAATCCACGTAGTGTCTTGATAATAGGCAAAACCTGCAAGTAGTTGGTCCACTTGCTGAGCCAATTCGCGCGTAGGCACAAGCACAAGCGCATTGACCTTATTCTCTGGCGAACCGCCACGACTGAGCAATTCAAGCACTGGCAAAAGATACGCTGCTGTCTTGCCTGTGCCTGTTTGAGCCGAAGCCAATAGGTCTCGTCCTTCAAGCACTAACGGTATTGCTCGCTCTTGAATAGGAGTGCACTCGACAAAATTCATTATGTCGAGTGCATCCAATAGGTCGTCATTTATATCTAATTCGTCGAAATACATTTATCAGTCTATAGTCAACAATCTACAGTCAACAGTTCCATATTACATTAACAGAAAATAAGAATCAAAAGTTGAGCAGTAAGCACACGGAGGAACATTGTGAGTGGATACACCGTAGCATAACCAACTGCTGGCGCATCATTGCCTGCCGTAGCATTGCTATAAGCGAGCGCAGGTGGGTCGGTAGTCGAGCCTGCCATGAGTCCCATAAGTGTGAAATAATTGATTTTGCAGAACAAGCGTCCCACAATACCCATTATAAGCAATGGCAAGAATGTGATGATAAAGCCATAGCCTATCCATTGAAGACCACCCTTATTTACGATAGTGTCAACAAATCCATCGCCTGCACCAATACCCACACAAGCAAGGAAAATAGTGATACCTATTTCGCGAAGCATCAAGTTTGCACTTATAGTGTTGTACGTGATGAGTTTATATTTATAACCAAAGCGCGAAACAAGAATTGCGATGATAAGCGGACCACCCGCAAGACCGAGTTTCACAGGTTGTGGTATGCCCGGGAACATCATCGGAATGCTTCCCACAAACACGCCGAGGAAAATACCGAGGAACAATGTCACAAGATTAGGCTCGTTGAGTCGTTTCATACTGTTACCCACAATTTCTTCCACCTTGCGCACATCATCTTCGCTACCTACCACTGTGAGGCGGTCGCCGAGTTGAAGAATAAGGTTAGGACGTGCCACGAGGTCAACACCTGCACGGTTGATACGCGAAATATTGATATTATACGAGCGACGGAGGTTCAATTCGCCAAGTCGTTTACCATTGAGTTCGTTTTTAGTCACAATGATACGACGCGAAATAAAGCTCTTGTCGAGTTTATACCAATCGTCTGGCTTCATCTCTATCACATTACCTATAATCGTAGAAATCACATCAATATCCGACTCCACAGTGATTACAAACACCTTATCGCCTTCGTTCAACACAGTGTTCGACGATGCCATCTCCATGTGCCCATCCGTGTGAAGCACACGGCTGATTACCAACTCACGATGCACGAGCAATTTTGCCACCTCTGCCACAGTATGACCAAACACCGCAGGATTATGCACCTCAAGCGAATAAAGTTTTGCCTGATTAGCAGCCGAATTATCAAGCGCATCAAGCTCATCTTGCTCACGCTTGAAATTAACACGGAATATATAGCGCACAAGAATGATTGCCAATATAATACCTATCACACCAAGTGGATAACACACCGCATAACCAAGTGCAATTGAATTGTCTGCCACCCCACCGTTCATATCAGCGAAAGCAGTTTGCGCAGCACCAAGACCCGGAGTGTTAGTCACAGCACCCGAAAGTATGCCCACCATAGTTTGCATAGGCAATCCAGTCACAAAATGAAGCACAATAGTCGTAACAACGCCGAGCAACACAATACCCGTAGCCAATAAATTAAGCGTTATACCACCCTGCTTGAACGAAGAGAAAAAGCCCGGACCCACTTGCATTCCGACCGAAAAAACGAAGAGAATAAGACCAAATTCCTTCATAAAGTGCATCACCTCATGATTCATTGTGATGCCAAAATGGCCCATAAGGATACCGACAAAAAGCACAAATGTAATGCCTAAAGAAATACCAAATATCTTGATTTTTCCAAGCAAAATACCACATACAATACAGATAGAGAGCAACATAACACTATGCCCCACACCCGTACCAAAAACTAAATCACATAGCCAATTCATAGTCAAATAAAAAATTAATAACCTTATAAAAAATAAAGCTGCAAAGTTACGAAATTATTATGAATTTTTAACCAACAAAAATAATATATTTTTTTTAAGGGAACTATAAGTCGTTAACCGAAGATAAAAAATCTATAAAAGTTCTTCAATATCATTATACTCATCATATATATCGTGCAAAATATCAGGAAAGCCCCAACCACATTTTTCCGACATTTTAAGCATCTCTTCAATTCTAAGTCGAAAATCATCTAAATAATTATTCTCATAAATAAACTCCATTGCTTTTGCAAAATTATTTTCAAGAGTAGTATAAAATTGTTCCCACATATCGCCATACTCATTCGTAAAACAAACACCCGTTTCAATATAAAATACCCACAAAAAAATACCCCTCAATTCACAATCGAATCAAGGGGTAATATCATTATTTTGCCGATTTCCGACGATTACATTCTCTACACAACATCTGACAATTCTCCGCTACAGTTCTACCACCTTGCGACCAAGGCGTTATATGGTCTGCTTCCATAAATTCAATATCAAAATGCTTACCACACAAAGAACAAATTCCCTCTTGCTTTTCATATATTTCTCGACGCGTATTAGCATCAAAACCTCGAATATTCAAATGTTTTTCTTTACGGTCTAACACATACGGATATATACCTTTTTTATTCTCAACATCGCTATCTTTCATCAATTTAGATATTTCATCTTCAAGTGCTACAGTATCAAACATTTTATCATGAAATTGGTCGTACAACGAGCCCCAATCAATACCTTTCATCTCATGCCTACATTTTACGAATGTAAGTTTCACCCAATTTATTACATTATTAAAATGCATCCAAAGTTCATTCGCATTTGGGTCGTACTGATGCTTACTCATATACTCCTCGATTTGCCCTTTGCTAATCCATTTTATTGCCGTTTCGAGATATTCTTGACGAATACAAGTGCCATTAAGATAATTACTTGCCATTCGATAAGCTACACAGCCTGTTTTACTAAAATGGCGTTTCGCATCCGTAACCCACGACCCACAATACACCGCATTACGCAACTCTTGGTCTGTCAACTTTTCTCCTGCAATATTGATAGTCTTAAACCACCCCAACTTCTCACTATCAGTTCCCGAACAAATATAAACCATCAGTTTATAATCCAAAAACTCATCTTGTTTATCCGATGGCAAACTATGAAAATAGGCAAACTCATACGAAAAATCACCATTAACGTATTGACAAATCGAAAGTGTACGTTGTTGTCCGTCAATCACTTCATATGTACCATCACCCTTATCAGCCCAATACATCACATTGAGCGGAAAATTCTTATTCACAGTAGTTATCACTGCATCACGTTGTTTGTCTTTATAAACAAATTCACGTTGATAAGGTGGACGCACATCCAATTTTCCACCGTATGCCACTACTCCATTTTCTGCATTATCTTTATACCCATCCGTAAGCTCTCGGATTGTAATTTCGTGTAATTCTATTTTCATGGTTATTTTTGTTTTTTGCGGATTAAAATACGTGCATAAGGCACATCAACAACTCCATTTTTCATCATATATAAATCTCCATCAACCGCCCCTTTCTTTTGTATTTCTTTTCGATATTTTTTATGTTCTGGCTTATAAGGTCTCACTCCACATTCTAATCCTGAATTTGAGATACCCAAACCTATTATTTCAAATTGATCTGGATTATACTTATCAAGAAATGTAATCGGAACACCCATTGCTCCATCATAATCGCATGGAATATCAGATGTTTTATCGACATTAATTGCATTATAATTTTCATAATATGGGTATTCTTCTGATGTATATTGCTTATAAAGAATTAAATCTTCATGACGTTCTTTATAATCCAAATTAGTAAACCAACGAACACCTTTTACCCTAATAAATTTTCTACCCTGCTCATCAACTCGACAACCTGCTGCATTTAATGGATAACTATCTGGCACTTGAAATTCCCTATCACCACTATGAATACTTGCCCCCAACCACATTTTACCACCCTTAATAAGACGAAAACTTTCTTTATACGAAATAGCATTTACATTTCCAATTATAAGAAATTTCTTTTTATATTCATCCAACTGCGCAATATACTCACGAAATAACGAAAAAGGAGGATTTGTTACTACAATATCTGATTGTTTAAGCAGTTCTACACATTCTTCACTACGAAAATCACCATT
>JAFYMM010000379.1 GCA_017550055.1 Paludibacteraceae bacterium | reverse complement strand
TATTTGCAAGGTACGAGGGCGAATTTGAGGTCGTCGAAGGTGCCTTTCACGTCAAGTCCGAGTCGGGTAGGGAGAGGACAATCGGTGAGCGAGATGTGAGAGTTGAATGAGTTGTCGAGATTGTGTCGGCCAGAAAGAACTGCTTGCCATTTGTCCATAGATATGAGGAATGGGTAGAGGTCAACTTCGTTGCGGAAGACGGTCATTTCGACAGATATAGAATCTACGATATTCTCTGTTTTTTTGTTGAACATCATATATTTGGCGATAGTAGAGAATGTTTCGCTGTCGAGGAGGACGAGGTCTTTGCCTTCGAGAGCAGCAGCAGCACGAAGGGTTGAGATTTTAGGCGAGTAGTCGGCACGAAGATAGGTTTCGGCTGCGATGTGGAATTGAGCTCGTCCAGCAAAAGATTTGAGCATAGGGACAATGGTGTCAATATCAGGAACGAGTTTGATGAGTTTGGCGATATCTATATTCAAGAGGTGGAAATCGAGCCCTGCAAAGAGGTGATTTCGACGTTCAGAGCGGTAGATGCCAGTGAGTTGCATTTCGGCAGCATCGGTGGTGAAACCCATTTGTTCGAGGATGGCTTCGCCGTCTTTGATGGTGAGTTTACCGCCTAAATTTTCGATGTCGGTTTCGCCAAAAATGGCTTTTTTGATATGTGTGTCAAGAGTGATATTTACTCGTTTAGGCACGATGAAAGGATTAGGTTCAGTTGGGGGTTGAGAGTTGAGAGTTGAATCAGAAGGTGAGTTTTGGTCAGCGAGAGCAAAGTCGGTGTTGTCGTCGGTGATAGGAGTTTCGTCGGTAGTTTCGGTAGTAGAGCCAAGACCGTTGACCAAATTCATAAGTTGGTCGATGTTAGTTTGTTGTGATTCGAATTTGAGATTTCCGCGTAACAATCCACGTTTTTGAGCGAAATTTTTTAGGTTTGTTATATTGCCAGATAGGGCAAAGTCGGAATCGTCAATAATAATGCGAGATTGCTCGATGTCGAAGTTGTTAGGACGGAATTGGAATTTGATTGCAGGTATATTGATTTTTGCATCGAAGCCATCAATATTGATGAGTCCGTTGTTGAAATCGAAGTTTATTGTAGGGTTGAACGTTGAGAGTTGAGAATTGAGAGCTGAGAGTTGAGAATTGTCTTCTGCGGATACGGTTGAATTATAGTCGGTTTTAGCTTCAATTTTCAAGTCTTTTGTGCTGATATCAAGGAAAGAACCCATGTTGGCTTTGATGGCTTCGTTGGCATAGGCGATAGTGAAAGTAGGGTTCTTTTTGTTTTTGCGCATAGGGTAGACTTCGATTGTGCCTTCGGGTTGGGTGATGTCGAAATTGATAGTGTCCATTGACCCTTGAAGGTGGTCGAAATCGAATTGGCATACAGCAGTATAGAATTGAGTAGTGTCGAAAATGTCGCCGACACCAATTGAGAGTTGAGAATTGAGAGTTGAGAGTTGAGAGTGGCTATCGCCTAATTGAGCATCTATTTGAAGATTATTTGCATTGAGGGCTATTTGAGCAAGTTCTTTGAAGTGGCGGTTGGTGTGAGGGCTTGGTAGAGCAAGCGAGAAAGAACCTTTAGAGTCTTTGAGAGAGATGCTGTCGTTGTAGAGTACATCGAGGTTGGTATAGTGGATAGTGGCATCGGCAATGATGCGGTCGAGGCGGAGATTAGTGGCATCGTCGAGGTTGAAGCGAGCTTTGATATCTGCCTTAGCATTACCATTCATATCAACATTGAGGTCCTCTGGAAGAAACGGTTTGAATTCAGGAAGATTGAGGTTGGCAGATAGGTTGAGGTCGCAAAGAGCGTTGTCGAATTGAGAATTGAGAACTGAGAATTGAGAGTTGTTGATTGCAAATTGTGAGTTTGGTGTTTGTAGAGAAGATGGGTGGATTTGACACTCTATTTTGCCATTTGGATTGAGGTTGGCATTGGCTGATAGAGAGATATTTATATTGTGAAGAGGGAATGGGAGTTCTGAATATTGTAGTTTGCCATCGGTATAGTTGAGATTGGCAGAGATGAGAGGCATGATGCTGTCGTTGTAAGTGCCACGAGCAGAGCCAGAAAGAGAAGCCGAGCCAGAGACATTGATGCCATCGAGAAGGTTGGCGTATGATTCGGGAATGAGAGAGATGACCTCTTCAATATTCCATTGGTTTGTGGTAAATTGGAGGTCGAGGAGGATGTCGTCGGCGAGTTGAGTAGAGCCTTTTAGATTGATTTCGTGAGAGTTGATGGCGAACTTTGCATCGTGGAGATTGATGAGCATAGAGTCGAGATTGGCGTCGGCAGAGATGTTGAGGCGGAGGGAGATGCTATCGAGGAGTTGTTCGTCGTTGAGAGAGAGGGAAGTTTTTGGAATTGAGAGTTGAGAGTTGAGAATTGAGAATTGATTGTTTTCGCCTTTGATGTTTGGAATTGAGAACTGAGAATTTAGGAGCGAACAGTTGATTTTGCTTTTTTGGTCGATATAGTTAGCAGAGAGGTTGTTGATTGTTATATTGTTGAATTGTAGTAGGTTGAATAGAGATGAGGATGTGGTGTCGGTATCTTCTTCGGTGGTAGAGAGGGGTACGATGTTGTAGTTGGCATTGCCAAGAGAGTCGCAGAAGATGTTGGCTTGAGTGTTGTCGAGCGATAGGTGGTTGAGTACGATGTTGCTATTGAAGAGGAATTCGCGGATGTTGACAGACGCAACGAGACGACCGATGCGCGCAAGTGTGTCGGATTGAGCCTCAGGCATAGGGTTGATGACCTCGACATTGACAAGGTTGATGGCAAAGTTAGGGAACGTAGAGAAGAAAGTGAGTTCGGCTGTGTCGAGATCGGCTTGGCATGTTATGAAACGGCCCACGTTGTTGCGCACGATGGGAGTGAGTGTTTTAGGCGAAAATACGACGTTGCACACGATGATTATGGCAATTAAGATAACTGCGATTATGCTTGAGAGGGTGATAGCTGTGATTTTTAGAGCACGTTTCATAGAGTTAAATTTTTTAGATGAATACACAATGAGAGTGGGTATTTTGCAGGTATGGTTATCCTATGATGAAGGTTGCTTGAAGGTAAGATAAAATAAGGGTTTAGGTTGTCAGTGAATACACACTGTGAGTGGGTATTTGTAATGAGGAATTAGGAGTGAGGAATTAGGGATTTTTTTGGGCATGGCGTAGATTTTATTCCGCTTGTTCCCATTTCCACAATGAGTGGACTTTGCCGAAGTCGTCTTCGTAAGAGAGTTCGGTGGCAGTGAGTTTTGTTACGGTATAGACTTTAGGGATTTCGGTACCCATTTCCATGATGTGAATGTGAGTGAGGATGCCGTCTTCGAGAGTCCAAGTGAATGGTTGCGCTTCGGCTTCGGTAACGTCGTCGGCTTCGTCCCAAGTGTAGCCAGTGCCATCGGCTTTATAGACTTCGAAATTGAGGGAGTTGGTTTCTTGCCATTTACCATAGAGGAGAGTTTTGTCGAATTCGACACTGGTATCAGGTGAACATGATGACATTGATACGATGATGGCAGAAACTGCGAGAATTGCGATGAGAATGAGTTTTAAGTTTTTCATAATATGCGTTTTTTTTGTTTGATTTGTTTTTGTGTTGAAGGTTTATTTAGGGGTATTTATAAATTTCACGTTTTATTAATTTTACTTACTAAGGTAACTTATAGAAGTTCCCTTTATAGAGTACAAAGTTACGAATATATTTTTAAAAAACAAGTTTTTGTAGGGTATTGTTTTTTTGAGAAAAAAATATTATCTTTGCAAGTTAAATTAGGTGAAGTATGTTTTTTCGAGATATAGTAGGACATAGTGAGTTGAAACAACGTCTGATAGAGATGGTTGATTCGGGCCGAATACCTCATGCTCAGCTCTATACGGGTGCTGAGGGTGTGGGTAAGTTGGCTCTTGCATTGGCTGTGGCGCAGTATATTTGTTGTGAGCATAGAGAAGGGGGAGAGCCATGTGGAAGGTGTTCTTCGTGTGCTCAATTTGCGAAATTGTCGCATCCGGATTTGCATTTTGTGTTTCCGATGGCAACGCGAGATGGTGTGAAAGTGTGTTCGGATGTTGTTGATATTTTTAGAAAAGCAGTGTTGGACAATCCGTATATTTCGCTTGAGGAGTGGATGAATCAGGTGTCGGATGGTAAGACTGTGCAGATTTATGCGGCAGAGGGGAAGGAGATTTTGAGTAAATTGTCGTTTAAGCCATATCAGGGTCAGTATAAAGTGATGATAGTGTGGATACCAGAGAAGATGAATGTGGAGTGTGCGAATAAAGTGTTGAAAATATTGGAAGAGCCATCGCCAGACACGGTGTTTATGTTGGTGAGCGATAGACCAGATGATGTGTTGGGAACGATTTATAGTAGATGTCAGCGTATTACGGTGCCACCGATAGAGAAGAAAGATATGGAACAGGCTTTGAGAGAAAGATTTAGCATTGATGAAGCAAATATGGCATATTTGGTGAAGAATGCGATGGGTAGTTGGGGTAGGATGCAGGGGTTGTTGAAAGAGACAGATGAGTCGAAATATGATTTTGAGCTTTTTGTGCAGATGATGCGTTTGGCATGGGGATTGGATGTGAAGGGAATACGAGCATGGACTGAACAGGTGGCGGCCTTACCACGAGAAGGACAGATAAGATTTTTGCAAAAATCGCAGAGATTGATACGTGAGAACTTTATCTTGCGATTGAGGAATAGAGAATTGAGCTATATGAATGCCGAAGAGATGGCATTTGCAGCGAAATTTGCTCAATTTATACATGAAAAAAATGTGGTGCAAATAATGGAGGAGTTGGCATTGGCAGAGGCGCAGATTGCACAAAATGGGAATACGAAAATTATTTTGTTTCATTTAGAAATATTGTTATATAAACTTTTGAAAAAGAGGAGAGAGTAGGGGATAGTGAGTAAGGAGCAGGGAGTAAGGGATAGGGAATTTTTTGGATAAATATAACGTGAGTTCGATATAATTTTATCTCTCACGGAATGCACGGAATATACGGAATTTTTATTATAAAAAATTTAAAATTTACCATAATAATTATTATAAGAATTCGCTTTTTTGCTACGCAAAATTACTCCCTCTGGTCGTGATTATTGCTTAGTTCGGCAGAGTTCATGTAAACTTGAATTAACTTTGTTGAAATTGCTATTGCTCAACAATTAAAACAAGTTTTATTGTTTTCGCTTAAACGCAATTTTCTGCTCTCACTTATCGCAAAAAATCGCTCTACGGATAGCACGGAATTCTTATATCGAACTGACTTAAATAATAATTTATATATAGAATGGAAGAGATAACATTAAATAATGGAGGGAGTAATCCTGGCGTGAAAGGATTTAAGGGTAATACGCTACAACAATTGCCTGTGGTGGATTGGTTGGCTGATTTGCCTGAAACACAGTTGGATACTGACCTCGTGGAAGTACAGTTTAAGAATACACGAAAAGGATATTTTGTGAATAGTGAGCATATTGCCATCGAGAAAGGCGATATGGTGGCAGTAGAGGCTAATCCAGGACATGATATTGGCGTAGTTACGTTGATGGGTCGTTTGGTATTGAGCCAGATAAAGAAAAATCGTATCAACATGGATCGTTACGAGGTGAGAAAAGTGTATCGTAGAGTGAAACCAGTTGACATAGAGAAATATGAAGAGGCAAAAGCAAAAGAGCAAGCAACGATGATTCGTGCGCGTAAGATAGCGAAAGACATGCAACTTGATATGAAAATTGGAGATGTTGAATATCAAGGGGATGGAAGTAAGGCAATTTTCTATTATATAGCCGATGACCGTGTGGATTTTCGTCAGTTGATAAAAGTGTTTGCAGAGGAATTTCGTGTGCGTATTGAAATGAAACAGATTGGAGCACGTCAGGAGGCAGGTCGCATTGGCGGTATCGGACCATGTGGGCGTGAGTTGTGTTGCACGACATGGATGAGTAATTTTGTGAGTGTGTCAACTACAGCAGCACGTTATCAAGACTTGAGCACCAATCCGTTGAAATTGGCAGGACAATGTGCGAAAATCAAATGTTGTGTGAACTTTGAAGCACCAATGTATGTAGATGCACAAAAAGATTTTCCACCAAAAGATATTCCATTGGAAACCGTTGAAGGTACGTATTATTTCTTCAAAGCCGATGTGTTTAAGCGTCAGTTGACATACAGTTCGGATCAAAATATACCAGCTAACTTGCAAGTTATCAGCGTAGAACGAGCAAAAGAAATAATGGCTGTAAACCGTAGAGGCGAGAAGGTGATGTCGTTGGTAGTGAAAGAGGGCGAGTCGGCAGCTCCGATTGATTATCAAAATGTGGTGGGACAAGATAGTCTTACTCGTTTTGACAAGAAACATAACAATGGAGGCGGTCGTCGTCATGACCATAGAGGCGGACGTAGAGGTAATGGGCAACACCCAAATGCACATCGTTCAAATTATAGAAATCGTAGAGAGGATGGTAATGAATAATTTTGTGAAATATGTTTTGGGCTTAGTTGTAGCAATTTCGATAGCGGCTTGCAACTCCGATATTGTTTATGAAAATTCGGTGCGAGTGGCTAATCCTGTGTGGCATGCAGATAGTGCTGCCAGATTTGAAATTGAGATTGCAGATACGACATTGGCTTATCAATCAGGTATTTTGATTTGTAATAGTGGAGATTATCTCTATCAGAATTTGTGGTTGTTCGTTACTGAAATAGCACCAGATAGCACTATTACTTGTGATACAATTCAATATTTTTTGGCCGATAGTTATGGTAGATGGCTTGGGTCGGGAATAGGCTCGTTGTACACCAATATCTATTACTATAAAGAAGATTTGCATTATTCGCAAGAGGGGGTGTATGCCTACGAAATTCGTCAGGGAATGCGCGATGAAGAGTTGAAAGGGATTGTCAACATGGGAATGCAGATATTAAGAAAAGAAGAGTGATTTTTTATAGTTTAAATACATAAAAATGGGAAAGAATAAGTTAAAGAAATTTGCAGATATGGAACAGTTGCCAAATGTGTTCCAATTGTCGTATAATGATATAGTTAAGACAGGTGCGCAATTCGAGATGAGGGGACATTGGGGAGAGCGTTATTTTGGCAACGACAATCCAATCGTGTTGGAATTGGGGTGCGGTAAGGGAGAGTATGCAGTAGGTTTGGCGCGTCAATACCCAGAAAAGAATTTTATCGGAATAGATATAAAAGGAGCGCGCATGTGGACAGGGGCAACTGAGGCGTATCAGTCGGGATTGAAAAACTGTGCGTTTTTGCGTACAGGAATCAATGCTATAGAGCACTTTTTTGCACCAGGAGAGGTGAGTGAAATATGGATTACATTTGCAGACCCACAGATGAAGAAAGTGAATAAGCGATTGACTTCTACTTATTTCATGGGATTGTATAAAAAAGTGTTGATTGACGGCGGGTTGGTTCATCTTAAGAGTGATAGTAATTTCTTGTTTACATATACACGTTTGATGGCAGAGGCAAGTAATTTGCCAATAAATGTGGTAACAGAGAACCTTTATAGAGATGTAACGGATGATCCTGTGTTGGAAATAAAGACTTATTACGAGCGTCAGTGGTTGGCTCGTGGCATTGATATTAAATATATTCAATTCAGATTGCCAGCAGACGCCGAATTGGTTGAGCCAGATGTAGAGATAGAATATGATGAATATCGCAGTTTTGGACGTAAAAAACGTTCAGAATTGGATATGGGAAAATAAAAAATGTGCGAATTAGCAGTTATAAAATAAAGGTTCAAGATAACTTTTTTCGTTAAAGTAGTCTTGAACCTAAATTAAAATATGATAATATGACAATACTTTGGGTAGATGATGAAATAGACCTTTTGAAGCCTTACACGATTTTTTTGGCAGACAAAGGGTATAAGGTAGAGACTGCATCGAATGGGCAGGACGCTATAGATATGTGTCGTGAAAATATGTACGACATAGTGTTTCTTGATGAGAATATGCCAGGTTTGAGCGGATTGGAAACATTGGCACGTATCAGCGAGATGCGTCCGAATTTGCCAGTAGTGATGATAACGAAGAGCGAGGAAGAGAATATTATGGATATGGCTATTGGCAATAAAATCACCGACTATTTGATTAAGCCAGTCAATCCTAACCAGATATTGATGACATTGAAAAAACATCTTCACAAGCGTGAAATATTCAGCGAGCAGGCAACGACAAATTACCGTCAGGAGTTTGCACAAATAGGCATGCAGATATCGGACAGATTGTCGGTAGAGGAGTGGAAAGAGTTGTATAAGAAGTTGATAAATTGGGATTTGAAGCTCAATGAGGCAGATAATGAAATGCACGAAATGCTACGAATGCAACGCGAAGAGGCGAACAATATGTTTGTGCGTTTTGTGAAAAACAACTACGAGTCGTGGGTTAACGATACGGATAATCGTCCGATGATAAGTCCTGATATTTTCAAGAAGAAGATATTCCCATTGCTTGATGCAGGCGAGAAGGTGTTTTTTGTTGTGATAGACAACTTCCGTTACGACCAATGGCGTATGATACAAGAGGTGTTGGCCGATTATTATACATTCGATTCAGATGAGTTGTATTTCAGTATTTTGCCAACAGCAACGCAATATGCTCGTAATGCGATATTTGCGGGGTTGATGCCATTGCAGATAAAGAAAATGTTCCCTGCGTTGTGGGTTGACGAGGAGGATGAAGAAGGCAAAAATATGAATGAAGAGGAGTTGATACGCACTATGTTGGAGCGTTATCGCCGTCCTATTCCATTCTCGTATCACAAGTTGAATAATTCAGACGCAGGCGAGAAATTGATAGAGCAGTTGCATAAATTAGAGAAAAACCCTCTGAATGTTTGTGTTATAAACTTTGTGGATATGTTGTCGCATGCTCGCACCGAGAGCAAGATGATACGCGAATTGGCAAATACAGAGGCAGCATATCGTTCGTTGGCTGTGTCGTGGTTCCGACACTCATCTACATTTGCATTGTTTAAGGAGTTGGCACGCAGGGGTTTCAAAGTTGTGGTTTCTACCGACCATGGTACAGTGCATGTTGACCGTGCAATAAAAGTGGTTGGAGATAAGAATACTAATGTTAATTTGAGATATAAAGTCGGTAAAACATTGACGTATAATAAGAAAGAGGTGTATGAGGTGACTAACCCTACAGCAATTCAGTTGCCTGCACCAAATGTGAGTTCGGCATTTATATTTGCAGGAGGCAATGATTTCTTTGCATATCCAAACAATTATAATTATTACGTTAGTTATTACAAAGATACGTTCCAGCATGGAGGTATTTCGATGGAAGAGATGATAGTGCCAATTGTAACAATGTCAGCAAAATAATATTATGGAAATAAAAGAGTTATATGAAATATATAAGGCGCATCCTGTTGTAACAACAGATAGCCGTAATTGCCCTGAAGGGTCGATATTTTTTGCGTTGAAAGGAGAGACTTTCGATGGAAATAAATTTGCCGTTGCAGCAATAGAAAAAGGGTGTGCGTATGCAGTGGTTGATGATAAAGAGATTGTTCATCCACAAACGATATTGGTTGATAATGTGCTTGATACGTTGCAAGCTTTGGCGCGTTATCATCGTGAGCAATTGGATATCCCATTTGTAGGTGTTACCGGTACGAATGGCAAAACAACGACTAAAGAGTTGGTGGCTACGGTGTTGAGCAAGAAATATAGAGTGCATTATACTCAGGGTAACTTTAACAATCATATTGGAGTGCCGTTGACATTGTTGAGTATCAAACCCGATTGTGAAATGGCGGTTATCGAGATGGGGGCAAACCACCCAGGAGAGATTAAGACTTTGGCTAATATCGCATTGCCGACATGTGGGTTGATAACGAATGTAGGAAAAGCGCATCTTGAAGGATTTGGTTCGTTGGAGGGTGTGATAAACACCAAGAAAGAGTTGTATGACAATCTTGCCGAGCGTGGCGGACATGTATTTGTGAATGCTGCGAATCCATTTTTGATGAATGTATTGAATGCAGAATCGTATACCACATATAGTTCAAATGTAGAGGTGGGTGCTGATATCAATGGTCGATTGTTGCGTTGCGCTCCATACGTGGAGTTTGAATGGAATAATAAGCATATTGCAACACATTTTGTAGGTGCTTATAACCTTGATAATATGTTGGCGGC
>JAFYMM010000378.1 GCA_017550055.1 Paludibacteraceae bacterium | reverse complement strand
CTTTTGGTCGTGAACAGTCTGACGCTCAACAAAATAAATAAATTTCTTTTGTTTTCGCTAAAATGACTGTTTTCTTGCTTGAAGGTTGCTTGAGGGTTGCTAAAAGTTAGGAAAGAAGAATACACACTGTGAGTGTGTATTTTGTTTGTGAAGATATTATTTAACGTGAGTTCTACATAACTTTCATTTCTCACGGAACTGAAAGTCTTTGAGCCTTTGGCGATAAAATTCACGGAACACACGGAGTTTTTTTGCCCACAAATTACACAAATAAAACAAATATTTAACTTTCTTGGAATTTCTTTTCTATGGATTATTTTTTTTGATTCGCTCTTTTGCTATGCAAAAAGAGCTCTACGGATGACACAGATGCCATGCGGCGTTTTGTATTAAACTCACATTATTTAGTTACATTATTTAATTAATAATTATAAATCTAAAATTTATGAAAAAAATCTTACTTTTAGTCGTTGCACTTGTGTCAGTTATGGCATCAGCGCAAGTATTAGAAGTTGCTTCTGTTGAGAAATTGAACATTCCACAGAATGCAGACTCAAAAATTGTGGGCATTGCGCCTGATGGTACTTATGTACTTATCTCTTCGCAAACAAACAAAGGTTTGCAACGCTTTGATTTAGTGTCAGAAAATGTTACAAAACTCACTGACGCTGAAGGTGCTGGTTTCGGTGTAGAAATTTCGGCAGACTCAAAAAATGTAACTTATCGTGAAGTGACATACGCAGCAGACCATTCACGTATGGCAACTTTGGTGAATCAAGATATGGCAACAGCACAAAAAACAACTCTTGTGAAATCAACAAGAGATATGCAACGTGCTCGTTCACGTCAAGCAGTTTCTCCAGTAGTTTTCATTCAAAATGGTGAATTGATGATTACTGTAGGCACAATGTCTAAAGTGTTGTCACCTAATGGACAAGGTCGTAGCTATCTTTGGCCAAGCCTCTCGCCTGATGGCACAAAAGTGCTTTATCACCTTGCAGGTAATGGCACATGGGTGTGCAATGTAGATGGCACAAACGCTAAACGTATTGGAAGCTTCCGTGCTCCAAAATGGTATAATAACAATGTTGTAGTAGGTATGAACGACTTAGATAATGGTCATGTTGTAACATCTTCAGAGATTGTGGTTTACACACTTGATGGCAAAAACCAAGTGCTTACTAACAATGCAATCATGGCTATGTATCCATACGTTTCAGCCGATGGTAAAAAAATCGTTTGCTCAACACCAAATGGTGAAGCATATTTAATTAACCTTAAATAACGCAGAATTATGAAAAAAATATTATTATTTGTCGCTGCTATCATGACATCTGCTGTTATGATGGCGCAATTGAATGGCAAAAAAATCTATGTCAATCCAGGTCATGGTAGTTTCGGTTCTAACGACCGTCCTATGGCAACTATCCCTTATCCAAATCTTCCAACAACAGGTTTGCCTGATACATGCGGTTTCTATGAATCAAATACTAACCTTTGGAAATGTCTTGAATTAGGTCGTAAACTTGAAGCAGCAGGTGCTGTGGTAATGTATTCACGTACAGCTTGTGGTCCATGGGACTATGTATATCCTTATGCTGATTATACATGGGAATCATATAAATCACGTCCTGATTATGAGCAATATAACAAAGCACTTTCAGTAATTGCAGCAGAGGCAGAAACATTCGAAGCAGACTATTTCATCTCTGTTCACTCAAATGCAGCTACTGATGGAACAGCAACTAACTATCCTTTACTTCTTTACAAAGGTAGCGATGCCACTGCAGCTAATGCAGGTAGTAAAGAGATGTGTGCTACATTGTGGCCATATCTTTTCGAAATGATGGATAGCGAACTTGACCCATATTCATATTACAGCAAAACAAAAATGAATAACCGTGGTTGCGATGATTTCTATGGTTATACACTTGGAGTATTGAAACAAAGTATTCCTGGTTATCTTTCAGAAGGTTATTTCCATACATATCAACCAGCACGTCACCGTGCGCTTAACCGTGATTATTGCAAACAAGAGGGTATTCGTTACTATCGTGGTATTGCTGCTTATTTTGGTGAAACAGCTGAAACTAAAGGTTATATCATGGGTACAGTGAAAGACCTTCACGAAAAAATGTCACACTCATTGTTCAATTATGCAGCTAAGACAAACGACCAATGGGTGCCATGTAACGGTGCTGTGGTTACGCTCTACAAAGGTGGTGTAGAAGTGGCTAAATACAACGTAGATACTCTTTATAATGGTATTTTCTATTTCCCAGACCTTGAGCCAGGCAATGACTATACACTCGACGCTACTTGTGAAGGCTACAAACCATTGTTTGATGAATACAAAGAGGCTCTCACAGTGAAAGCTAACGAAACTACATATCCAATGATTTATTTGGAATCTACATCTTATGAGCCTCCAAAAGAAGTATTTGTTGACTATCCAGATGCAGCTAAAGTGTCGGAAGTTGCACCTTCAGCAATCACTGTAGGCGAAGCAACAACTGCTACTTTTGCTATTGAGGGTACTATCAAACGTACTATCCAACGTGGTGATTCTACTATCATTCTTTCACACACAGAAGACAAAGCAGCTCACCTTTACCTTGTAAATAACAAAACAGGTGAAATTGCAAATATTTCGCTTGAAGGTATCGACCCTATTGACGCAGAAAACGCAGGTAGCTATCTTGCACTTTCAGACGTAGCTCTTACTTGCAATGGTGTGCTTGTAGGTTGTAACTATATTCGTTGTCAATATGCAGATAATCAAGTTGATGCTGGTTATAAACGTGGCGCAATTCAATTCTATCGTTGGGATTCACTTCATGTAGCACCTGTGAAATGGGTTAGCTCACAACACTCTTGTAACTATAATCGTGGCGATATGGGTATGTCTATCGCAGTTTCGGGTGAAGCAGCAGAATGCAATGTTATGGTGACAGGTGTTACTTCAGGTTCGGCAAGAGGTATGCGTGTTGCACAATTCTCAGTTGTTGATAACACTATTGCTTCTACTTTCTATGGTAAAACAGCATATTCAGCTCTTACATTGGGCGAGCCATTCTTGTTGCAACTCTCACCACGTGATATTACTAAAAATTATGTTCTTGATGGTCCTTTGTATTTGCCATCAGAATTTGCTTTGGCAGCGGCTTCTGCTCAAGATGTAACACCACTTTCTTCTTTGGTAGCAGACTCTGTAAACCTTGCAGGTCATGCATCTTACCTCAAATATGCAGGTCATTCGTTGATGGTAATGCCTTATTATAACGAAGATACACTTGTTGCAGGTGTACGTATGTATGATGTAACAGAAGGTTTCTCGGCAGCAAAAGAAATCAAACTTAATGCAACTCTTGCAACACCAGTGAAAGCTGCTTATGCTGCAGCAGCAATTACAGTTAGCAAAGGCAACTTTGTTATCCGTCTTGTTACAGATGGCACAATCACTACATTCACAACTGCTGGCGTAGAACAACCTGTAGTTGCTAATATCTATGCATACGGTTTGAATGTAACAAAAGAAAATGATGCTTATACATTCACATTCTCAGCTAACGAAAATGCTACATCTGCCGATATTATCTTCTATCAAAACGAAGAAGAAGTAGGTCGTCAAGCATTGACTGATGTAGTGAAAGGAGAAAACACAGTAACAATCAAAGTGTCAGACCTTCCAGGCGAAGAAAATGTTGCTACAACATGGGCAATTGAACTTCGTGGTGAAAACGTAACAAAATGGGTAGCAATTTATAAAGACACAGAACATACTTATGGTCGTGCATTTAATACAGTTGATAACTCTCCTGAATCTGACTTCTTTGGTCGTATCTATGTAATGGACCGTCAAGGCTCATCTGCATCTGCTAATAAGATTTATAATGGTATTTATGTTTTCAACCAAGATTATAGCAAAGTTAATACAACACAATATCGTGGTGGTGTAGATTGGGGTAACCCAGTTCATGCAACTATAGATGAAACAGGTCGTGTGTATTTTTCAGATTGGTCGGATGGTAACTCTGGTGTTTGGTGTGTTGACCCTGCTAATCTTGAAGGAACATATACAAACTTCTTTGAAGGAGATACTCGTGAAATTGTAAATGAAAAGCCTACAGGTGTTATTCTAAACAAAAATGTAGCAGTAGGTTCATCTACTCCTGGAGTTAATATTTATGGTAAAGGCGCAGATGCTAAACTTATTGTTTATAATGAAGATGCAAGTGGTTCACTTCCTAAAAATGGTCTTGCAATCTATAACATTGGTAATGAAGATGGCTCACTCAAACAATCATGGGGAGAAGCTCCAAGTGCAGTTATTCCACTTACAGGACAAGGTAATACAGAAGGTAACGTATGGGGTACATCACGTGGTGTGTTTGTAGCACAAAACCGTACTTCAGGTAATAATAATGCTTCTGCTACATCATTTAAATTCTATGATTGGGCAGGTAATGAACAGTTATCTTCTGCAGTAGAACCATATTCAGATATCATTGATGGTACAAATGGTGGTGGTTTCGTAATCACTCCAGACGAAAATACATTGATTTTAAATAATGGTTCTGCTGAATTTATGGTATTTGATATTGTTTGGGAAGATACAAAACCAATACTTAATCTACGTTATTCTTTTAATCATGGTATTACAGCAGCTATACGTCAAATGACTCTTGATTATGCAGGTAACCTTGTTGTAACTGGTGATAATGTTGTACGTATATATACTGTTCCAACTGACAATAACGTAACAGTAACTCCTGCTAAACGTTCATTGGTTGTAGGTAAAGGTGAATTAGACCCAACAGAAGTGGAAAATAATGAACTTTCGGCTGTTGTTTACTCTAATAATGGAACAATCTTTGTAGAAGCAGAAGCGGGTGCAATGATTGAAGTTTACACAATGCTTGGTCAACGTTTGTTTGCTGCAGAAGCAACAACTACTATGACTGCAATTGGTAATGTGCCAGCAAATATTGTGCTTGTACGTGTAAATAACCAAGTGGTTAAAGTTGCGGTTAAGTAAAGGTAGAGTAGAACTTGTTCTAACTCTACTGAGCGCAAGCAACTTCAACGAAAGTAGCGGTTAGATAAAATAGTAATAAGTAAAGAGTAATTAGTTTAGTTACTCTTTACTTTTTTATTAAGTCAATAAAAAAAAGACGGAATTCTCTGGATAGGAGAGTTCCGTCTCTTTTTGTATTCTAAACTTTTTTAGCACATGCGGTGGAGGTAATCTTCGAAGGTATAGGTGCGGAGGATTTCTATTGTGCCATCTAAGCGTCTTAATGCAACAGATGGGTGGGTTATGCCATTGAACATGTTGGTTTTCACATTGGTGTAGTGATTCATGTCTTCAAACACAATGCGTTCGCCTATTTGCAATTCGTGGTCGAACTGCCATGAGCCTACAAAATCGCCACTCAAACAGCTATTTCCGCCCATTTTGTAGTTGTAAGGGGTTTGAGTTTTTGTATCCTCTTCAATAATAGTAGCACCGATGATTTTTGGTTGATAAGGCATTTCGAGGCAGTCGGGCATGTGGCAAGCAAAAGATACATCTACAATAGCAGTGCGGATGCCATGATTTTCTACAATGTCTTGTATTTCAGAAACTAATACTCCAGTGCGCCAAACATGAGCTGAACCCGGTTCTAATATCACATGTAGGTGAGGGTGGCGTTGTTTGAAACCTTGAATCAATTGGATAAGATGCTCAGTGTCATAATCTTTGCGAGTCATGAGGTGTCCGCCTCCCATGTTTATCCATTTGACTTGAGCAAGCCATGGGGCAAATCGTTCTTCTACCACCTTCAGAGTATTCTCTAAATCGTATGAGGTTGATTCACAGAGAGTATGGAAGTGTAGTCCTTCGATGCCTTCGGGTAATATTTTAGGCAATTGGTCACGAATAATGCCAAAACGTGAGCCAGGAGCGCAAGGATTATAGAGGTCGGTCTCTACATCAGAATATTCAGGATTGATGCGCACGCCACAAGATATGCCATACTTTTCGGCAACTGATTTATGACGCTCATATTGAGCAAGCGAATTGAATGTAATATGCGACGAACATTGAGCAATAGTCTCAATTTCAGAGTCTTTATATACAGGCGCAAAGGTATGAGCTTTAGAACCTAATTTCTCGAAAGCCAATCGAGCCTCTGACAAAGAACTTGCAGTAGAGTGGGGAATATATTGACGTGTGATGTCGAATAACTTCCAAATAGCAAAAGCTTTGAATGCCATAATTATTTCAGCACCAGAGCGTTCGCTAACAGACTTGATTAGTTGCAAATTGCGATGCAACAACTCTTCTTCTACCACATAACATGGTGAAGGAATTTCGGTTGTGTTATAATCAAATTTATTAAAAGAGTTCATTGTAATTGATTTGTAGTTTGATATACAAAGTTACAATATTTTTTTGATTTGTGAAATAGACAATTAAATCTTTCTTCTTTCTTTCTTGTTTTAATCTTTTTTTGTATCTTTGTAGTTGTTTTGTTAACTATGTAATATTATGAAAAAGAAAAGTTTAGTAGCACTGTTTTTGTTTGCTTTGGCTGTATTTATGTTGGTTTATACGCCTGAGGAAAGTGCAGAATATCAGCATCGTGATGGATTTACGTTTGGTACGGTTTATAGCGTAACTTATTCTAATCCTGAGAATAAGGACTTGTCGGAGCAGATTAGCAATGCGCTTAAAGCAGTGGATAATTCGTTGTCGATGTTTAATAAACAAAGCACTATTGCCAAAGTTAATAACAATCAGCATGTTGTTCTTGATTCTTTGTTTCTTGCGGTGTGGGATAAGGGACAATATGTAAGTCGTTGTACTGATGGTGCTTTTGATATGACCGTAGCACCACTTGTTGATTTGTGGGGATTTGGACTTAAAAATCGTGAGGCTGTGACAGATGCTGAAGTTGATAGTATTCGTCAATATGTTGGCTATGAGATGATTGAGTTGGTGGATGGCGAATTTCAAAAAGCATATCCACAGATGCGTATCGATGCAGGAGCCATTGCTAAGGGGTTTGCTTGCGATGTAGTAGCAGATACTTTGGAGGCGTATGGATGTACAGACTTTTGTATTGAAATAGGTGGCGAATTGGTGGTTAAAGGGCGTAATCCTAAAGGAGTGAATTGGCATATTGCTATAAATAAGCCAGTTGAGGATTCGACTTGTGTGAATGGCGAGATACAAGAGGTTGTGGAATTGACCAACTGCGGTATGGCTACAAGTGGCAATTATAGAAATTATTATGAACTTGGAGGCAAGAAATATTCACACACTATTGACCCTCGTACAGCATATCCGGTTAGACATAACTTGTTGAGTACCACTATTGTTGCAGAAGATTGTATGACGGCAGATGCTTGGGCAACGGCATGTATGGTGGCAGGTTTGGAGAAGGCAAAAGAGTGGATAAATAGTCGTAGCGATATAAAAGGCTATCTTATTTATGAAGAAGATGGCGTGTTAAAAGCATGGAAAAGTGATGATTTTTAAATAATTAATAGAGTATGAAAAAAGGATTATTATTTTTATTGTGCATTTTGAATTTTGCATTGTGCATTCAAGTAAATGCTCAAGAGGGCGAAGACCGTGGTTATATTGTGAAAGTGGGTGATATGGCACCTGACTTTGAATTGACTATGGATAATGGTAAAACCGTGCGTTTGAGTGAGTTGCGTGGTAAAGTTGTTATGCTTCAGTTCACTGCCTCATGGTGTGGTATTTGTCGTAAAGAGATGCCATATATCGAAAGTGATATTTGGCAAAAGCACAAAGGCAATAAGAATTTTGTTTTGGTAGGTATCGATAGAGAGGAAACAGCAGAGAAAGTGGCTTATTTGAAAGAAGTTACTAAAATTACTTACCCTTTGGCATACGATACTACGGGGGATGTTTTTCGTCTATATGCTCATGCTAATGCAGGCATTACACGCAATGTTTTGATTGACAAAAAAGGGCGTATTGTGCTATTAACTCGTAAATTTGAGGAGCAAGAATTTCAAGGCCTCTGCAAGAAGATTGAGGAGTTGTTGAAATAGTAGTTTTGACGATGAATACACAATGTGAGTGTGTATTTTGAAGGTAAGATGAGGGTTGCTTGAAGGTATCTGTATCCTATATTCAAATTTAGGAATTTTTATAGAAGAATACACAATGAGAATGTGTATTTATATTTAGGATAGATAAAAAAAGGGTTGCAAATGTAAGATTGCAACCCTTTTTTATGATTATTTCAATGTGTCGAGCAATACGTTGAGAGCATCTATAGTGTCTTGATGTTCGTCAATCCAACCTTTAGTGTTGTTTACATTGTTTTGAACTTGTTTGCCTGTGTCGCTATTAGCAATTTTAGTTACTAATGTTTCGATTACGGCATCGGCGTTTTCTTCATTGATGAGTTCGCCTGATTTAGATTTTAAGCCTTCGACAAGAGCAGTGTATTGAGTTTTGTCTTTGTAGTTGGCTTTAATGATTTTGGCATTTTGTACGATTACTGCCATTTGAAGATATGTGGTAGGGTCTTCGTAGTTGATTTTGCCGTTAGTTTGTTTTTGGTCAGAAAAATATTTCAATGCTGCGCCTAATTGTTCGCCAGCTTTGAATAAATCGCTTGTGCCAGTTGTGGCATTTGCAGTAGATGAAGTAGCTGTGCTTTGGATTGAGCCACAAGAAGCTGCGCATGCAAGCACAAGAATAGCTAAAATAGGTAATAATATTTTTTTCATAATAATTTGGGATAAAGTAATTATAGAAAGGTACGGTTTACGAGTTGTAAACCATACCTTATTGTTTTATAATGTTTTTATTACATTTTGTCGGCAACAGCACGACCAGCGCGGAGAGCATCAATGTTGGCATTTACGATAGCTTCGCCTTTGCGACCGAAGTTGCTACGTACTGCATCTTCGAGTTTTTCGATGTCAATGCCGAGATATTTAGAAGCAGCACCGAGGACCACCATGTTAGTGCCTTTAGGGTTGTGAACCTCTTTGGCAATAGTGTCAGCGTCGAATACGATGCTATGTGGCAATTTGTTGATTTCGGCAATGATAGCCTCTTTTTCTGGGTAGTTAGGGATGTTGATGAAAGGGTTTTCGTTAGTAATCACCCAACCATCTTTGCTGAGGAATGGGAGATAGCGGAGAGCTTCCATTGGTTCAACAGAGAGGATGATGTCGCATTCGCCTTCAGGGATAAGGTCAGAAGCAATAGGTTTGTCGCTGATGCGGAGGTGAGATTGCACGTCGCCACCACGTTGACTCATACCGTGAGTTTCGGCTTGTTTCATATACCAACCCATATCGAGGGCAGCTTTTGAGATGATTGCAGCAGAACTTAAGGCACCCATACCGCCTACGCCACAAAGAATAATATCTATTTTCATATTTTTTTTATTTTTTTAGACAAGAAGACATGAGAATATGATTTTTTATTCTTGTAATTCTAGTCTTTTGATTGTTTGTAAATTTTGATTATTTTTTGCGAATTTCGGAGAGTAATTTCTCACTCCTTATTCCTTATTGTTTTTTAGCAGCTTTGAGACGTTTGTTCAATGCTACGATACATTCGCGACGTGGGATGATAACAGATACGCCATTGTAAGCGATTTCTTCTTTCATGATAGCCACGTTTTCTTCGAAATATTTTTTGAGTGGGTTGATAACGCGGATGTGAGCAGGGTCAACACCAAGACCAGTACAGATGCTTTCGATGCGACCTGTAGCTGATGATTTTTGTGAACCAGTCATACCAGTGATACCATTGTCGAGGATGATAACAGTTACGTTAGCATTGTCAACACAGCAGTCCAACAAGCCAGTCATACCTGAGTGAGTGAATGTTGAGTCGCCAATAACAGCTACTGATGGCAACAAGTCAGCTTCAGAAGCACCTTTAGCCATAGTGATAGAAGCACCCATATCTACTGTAGAGTAGATAGCTTG
>JAFYMM010000005.1 GCA_017550055.1 Paludibacteraceae bacterium | reverse complement strand
TGGGGTAGTTTCTTTAACCTCTAACTACCCAAAAGAGGGTTCAAGCAAAAGCTCAACATTATGAAAACATGAAAACATAGTGTGGAGAATGAGGGACTCGAACCCTAACCTTAACTTTGCAAAAGTTATATGCTACCATTGCGTTTGACCGCGTGGAAGTGAGATTTGAGATTGACGAAAAAGGCAAACCACTAAGCGTATATTTCAAAGAGGCTAAAGAGGCAAATAAATTGATTGAAGAGTTTATGTTGTTGGCTAATAAGACAGTAGCAACACACATAGGCAAATACAATGCTCAATGCTCAATGCACAATGCACAATCGGAAAAACAACACAAAACTAAAGGAAAGCCCAAGACATTCGTGTATCGCGTGCATGATGTGCCGAACCCAGATAAATTGGAGAATTTCAGTACGTTCATCAAGCGATTTGGTTATAAATTGAAAACTACGGGCAAGAACCAAGAGGTGTCGTCGGCAATCAACAATTTGTTAGACCAAGTGGCTGGCAAACGTGAGCAAAATTTGATTGAAACTTTGGCAGTTAGATCAATGGCTAAGGCTACTTATACAACCGAAAATATTGGACACTATGGATTGGCGTTCGACTATTATTCGCACTTTACGTCGCCTATTCGCCGATACCCAGACATGATGGCACACAGATTGTTGACTCGATATTTGTTCGAAGAGGGCCACTCGGTGAATAAGAATGAGTATGAGGAGTATTGCGAACACTCGTCAGACATGGAACAGTTGGCGGCATCGGCTGAACGCGCTTCGATTAAATACAAACAAGTGGAATATATGAGCGAAAGGTTAGGTCAGGTGTATGATGGTGTGATTTCGGGCGTTACGGATTGGGGTATCTACGTTGAATTGAACGAAAATAAATGTGAGGGTATGATTCCTATTCGTTGTTTGGATGACGACTACTATGAATTCGATGAAAAAAACTACTGCATAGTGGGCCGCCACACAGGCAAAAGGTATCAGTTGGGCGACGAATTGACAGTGAGAATTGCAAAAACAGACCTCGTGAAAAAGCAATTGGATTTTGAGTTAGTGTAATTGGCAATACACAATGAGAGTGGGTATTTTGCAGGTATGGTTATCCTATGATGAGGGTTGCTTGAAGTATGCTGTATGGTATACTTAAATTTGGGAATTTTGGAGATGAATACACAATGAGAGTGTGTATTGAAAATGGCTCTCGTTGACCATAATTTTCGACTTATAAATGTTCATTATAAATCTTATTTGATATGAAAAATTTTGACATAAAAGAGAGAGCAGAAAAGGCTAAGGCTTATTTTCAAGATGGATATAACTGCTCGCAGTCGGTGTTTATGGCATACGCCGATTTGTTTGATTTGGATGTAGAATTGGCATCTAAATTTGCATCGAGTTTTGGAGGTGGTATGGGTAGATTGCGTGAAGTGTGTGGTGCTTGTACCGGCATGTTTATGGTGGCATCAATGGCCATACCAGCAGACAATAAAGATGCAGAGGCTAAAAAGGCTAATTATGCGCTTGTGCAAGCTGTTGCAGAAGATTTTAGACAAGAAAATGGGTCGATAATTTGTCGTGAATTATTGGGCTTGACTTGCCAAAAAGAAGAACCTACACCATCGGCTCGCACACAAGAATACTACAAAAAACGCCCTTGTGGAGAGTTGGTTTATTTGGCAGCTGAGATTGTTGGTAAACGCTTGATGGAATTGTAATTTTAAACATAAATTGTCGTTAATTTATCATTAATTGTTTTTGATTAACGATTGATTTATGGAAATTTACGTTAAAAAATGAGATTAGTTATACAACGTGTTGCACATGCCTCGGTGACGATTGAGGGTGTGTTGAAATCGAAAATAGGTGGTGGCTTGTTGATTTTGGTTGGCATAGAAGATGCTGACACAGATGCTGATATAAATTGGTTGGCGCAGAAGGTGGTGAATTTGAGGATTTTCGACGATGAGAATGGGGTGATGAATCGTTCGGTGATGGATGTGAATGGCGAAATATTGATAGTCAGTCAATTTACATTGCATGCAATGACGGCTAAGGGTAATCGTCCAAGCTATATACGCGCGTCGAAACCAGATTTTGCAATACCGATGTATGAAAAATTCTGCGCAAAAGTATCGGAATTGTTAGGCAAAGAGGTTGGTACTGGGCAATTTGGAGCTGACATGAAAGTAGAATTGCTCAATGACGGACCAGTTACAATATTGATTGATTCACAAAAAAGAGAGTAAATATTATGGAAAAATTAAAACAACTTTACAACGAGTACGACTTCAACTTTACAGACGATAGTGTGGCTGAAGCAGTAAAAGAAATTCTTGCAAAAAACTTCGACAAATATAATAATGTTGAGGTGTGGAAACAATGCTTTAATCAAATAGACCTTACATCACTAAATAGCACTGATACAGAAGACAAAATCGGTGGTATGATGGAACGAGTAAACGAATTTAAAGAGAAATATCCTGAAATGCCTAATGTAGCTGCGGTATGCGTATATCCAGCATTAGTGCCAGTTGCAAAAGCAACATTGGAAACAGAGGGCGTAAATATTGCAGCAGTATCGGCTGGTTTCCCTTCATCGCAAACATTCATAGAGGCAAAAATTGCAGAAGTGGCTTTAACTGCAGTATCGGGAGCAAATGAAATAGACGTTGTTATCTCTGTTGGTAAATTTTTCAGCGGATTCCACACTGAAGTGTATGAAGAATTGCAAGAAATCAAAGATGCTTGCCATGGCGCACACTTAAAAGTTATTCTCGAAAGTGGACTTTTGCATAACACAAAAGAGATTAAACAAGCTTCGTTATTGGCTATGACCGCAGGTGCAGACTTCATCAAAACATCGACAGGAAAAACAGAGCGTTCGGCTACATTAGAGGCTGCATACGTTATGTGTCAAGCAATTAAAGAATACCACGAAAAGACAGGTATTAAAGTGGGCTTTAAACCAGCTGGCGGAATTTCGACTACGAAAGAGGCTGTGGAATATTACACTATCGTACGCACAGTGCTTGGAGAAGAGTGGATTACGAACGAGTTGTTCCGCTTTGGAGCAAGTCGCTTGGCTAACAATTTGTTAACAAGCATTTATGGCACTGAGGTGAAATACTTCTAATTAGTAGGAAAAGTAAGTTATTTTTACCGCTTGCGAGTTGTTACTTATCAATTTATGATAAAATATCTCCCAACTATATTGGTATGTACCCTTGTGTTGATACTTTCGGTTATCAACATAGGGGTATTGCCTAAAACGGATGTGCCAAGCGCAGACAAAATTGTGCATGCGATTATGTATTTTAGTATAGCTGGAATGCTCATGCTAAACCAAACATCGTATTTTCGCAATAAGATAACAAAAGCGCAATTATATTTTGCTTTTTTATTTTCTGTAAGTTTTGGCATTTTGATGGAGATAATACAATTTTTTTTGCCTTGGCGATCTGGCTCGATATATGACTTAATTGCTAATGCGCTTGGAGCAGTAATAGCCATTATAATTATGCTAACTATTACTCATTATTATAATCCTAAACATGAATAATGATTTATTATACGACATCGCTCTCACCCAACTATTTATGGTTGGACCTCGTACAGCGAGAACATTGATAGACCATCTTGGATCTGCAGAGGCAGTGTTCAAAGAATCGCCTGATGTATTGCGTGCGATTGGTGGAATTGGAGCATATATTTCGGACGATGGATATAGGCAAGAGGCATTGCGTAGAGCTACAGAAGAAATAGAATTTATTACAAAAAATAAAATAAAAGCTATTTCGTGGGGCTCTGAAGACTACCCGATCAGACTTGCTCAATGCGGAGATGCGCCACAAATATTATATCAATATGGTAATTGTAATTTGAACGCTCAAAAATTTGTTGCCATAGTGGGTACTCGCAATGCCACAAAATATGGACGAGACTTAACAAATGAATTGGTAAAAACTCTTGCTACATCGAACCCAGACACAATTATTATCAGCGGATTAGCATACGGCATAGACATAGCTGCACATAAAGCAGCTCTTGAATATGGACTATCAACAATAGGAGTTGTTGCCCATGGACTTGACAGAATTTATCCACATGTTCATCGACAATATGCTTCGCAAATGATACAATCGGGAGGTGCTATCGTAACAGAATACCTATCAAAAACGACTCCCGACCCTCAGAATTTTGTACAACGCAATCGTATCGTAGCAGGAATGAGCGATGTGGTAGTTATTGTTGAATCAGCAGCTAAAGGCGGGTCACTTATAACTGCTAATATAGCAAATGATTATAATCGAGATGTGATGGCATTCCCAGGTCGCGTAGGAGATAAAACATCGGAAGGGTGCAATAAACTGATACGCCAACACAAAGCAGAAATTATTACTTCGGCAGAAGATTTAATAAATCTGATGGGATGGAATGCCCCTGAAAAAAATGCAGTGCAACAAACTCTCTTTAATGATTTAACACCTGAACAACAATCAGTAATAGACTTATTAAAGTCAGAGCCTCAACACATTAACACAATAAGCACAAACCTTGATTTGTCAATACAAAAAACATCGGCATTACTTACTGAAATGGTTTTTGATGAACTAATAGACCAACTGCCAGGAGATGTTTACACAATAAAACTGAGAATTGAGAATTAACAATTGCATTCAATAATATATGAAACAGACAATTAAAATATTATCAATAATTGCATTTTGCATACTTACCATTCTTGGCTGTGCAAGCCGAGGAAGTGGCCCACAAGGAGGCCCTAAGGATACTACCCCACCAAAATTATTAAAATGCAATCCCGAAAATGGAGCTACTAATGTATCAACCAATAAGATACAACTAACATTTGATGAAATTGTACTTGTACAAAGTACATTTGAAAAAGTTGTTATCTCGCCACCACAAACAAATATTCCTACTATTAAAGCTTCGGGACATAAAGTAAATGTAAACTTACAAGATTCTCTTAGATTAAATACTACATACACAATTGACTTTACAAACTCGATTATTGATAATAATGAACGTAATGAACTCAATGGATTCACATTTAGTTTCGCAACAGGTGATTTTATTGATACATTGAGGCTGTCTGGCACGATTATTGATTCCGAAACATTAAACCCAATACCTAATCTTATCGTCGGTATTCATAGTAATCTCAACGATACTGCCTTCACATCTATACCCTTTGAACGTATTACAAAGACAAACAATGAAGGGAAATTTACGATAAACAATATAAGAGAGGGTCAATACCATGTTTTTGCTATTTCCGATATTGGTAGTAATTATTATTTTGATATTCCTACAGAGCAAATTGCTTTTGATGATAGCATTTACACACCTATCTGCACAACAGAAATTAATTACGACACAATATCTCATTATGCTATCATTGATTCAATAAACAATATTGTTGATTCTACACAACTTATTATCGACTCGGTAATAACAAAATACAATCATACATACACACCTGATGATGTAATATTATTTGCTTTTACAGAAAAAAACAATCGCCAATATTTGTCAAAATCATCACGCGCAGAGCGACATAAACTAACATTAGAGTTTGGCAATCCGTGTGATTCTTTGCCTATTCTTAAGCCTCTGAATTTTGCAGATAGTATCTTCACTTATATGTTGCAAGAATCAACCAATAGAGACACATTAACTTATTGGCTTACTGATACTATTGCATGGCAACAAGACACACTGCAAATAGAGACAACTTATCAAAAACGCGATGACTCAACTTATTGGCAAACAGATACAATCACATTCTTGTATCGAGCACCTAGAGCCAATAAAAAGAAAAATAATGAAATTGAAGAAAAGATTAAATATCACCCTATAAATTCAAATAAATCGACATCGTTTGATATATATGTCCCATTTATTTTAACTTTTGATGTACCTACAACCATTACACCTAATGATACAACATGGTATCAATTACAAGAAAAAGTTGACACAAATTGGGTTGATTTAGAGGCTAAATTAGTTAAAGGAGACAGCATTGGACTAAAATATCAAATAGAATACAACTGGAAAGCCGCAACTGACTATCAACTAATTATAGATTCAGCACTATTCACATCTTTTATTGGATTAGCAACACAAGAAGAGACCCTTAGTTTTAAAACAAAATCACTTGAAGAGTATGCTGTTTTAATATTTGAATTAACAGACTATACAGGGAAAGAGGTTATTCAGATATTAAATAAAGAGGATAAAGTTGTAAGACAACAAGCCGCCACAGAGGCTAAAGTAAGATTTGAATATATGAAACCCGATACCTATTATGCACGATTATTTATTGATGAAAATGGTAATGGCAAATGGGATACGGGCAATTATAAAGAAAAACGTCAGGCTGAAAAAATATATTATTACCCATACGATATGGAACTTCGTGCATTTTGGGATGTAGAAGAAGTTTGGAATGTTTATGAATTACCTATTCTTGAACAAAAACCAAAAGAATTGAAAAAAGTAGGTAATAAGCAATAAAAAAGCAAAAATAGAAGATACAAGACACTAGTAACTAATTATTAATAACTAACTTTTATGGCTCGTATATTAGTAGTAGATGATGAACGTTTTATACGCAACACCATCAAAGATATTCTTGAACATGAAAAATATATAGTAGATGTAGCAGAAGATGCAACTCAAGCATTTGAAAAGGCTAAAACTAAACACTACGATTTAATTCTTACGGACATCGTGATGCCGGGTATTAGTGGTATTGTTCTTCTCGAAAAGCTTAAAGAAGATGGGTTTGAATCGCCAATTATGATTATGTCGGCTCATGGTAATATAGAAATAGCCGTTGAATGTATCAAAAAAGGGGCATTTGATTTTCTTGAAAAGCCATTAGATTTAAATCGCTTGCTTGTGTCAACTCGCAATGCACTTGATAAAAATAAATTGGTGAAAGAGACAAAAACTCTTAAAAAGAAAATACAACGTAATTATGAGATGATTGGGGAATCGCCTTGTGTAAAAAAATTACGTCATTTGATTGAGCTTATTTCCAAGACAGATACTAGGGTGTTGATTACAGGAGATAATGGTACTGGTAAAGAGGTTGTTGCTCGACAAATATATCAAAATTCACTTCGTGCAGATAAACCTTTTATAGAAGTTAACTGTGCTGCTATTCCGTCTGAACTGATTGAAAGCGAACTTTTTGGTCATGAAAAAGGAGCTTTTACATCTGCAGTAAAACAACGTATAGGCAAATTTGAGCAAGCAGATGGCGGTACGATATTTCTTGACGAAATTGGGGATATGAGCCTCTCGGCACAAGCTAAAGTATTACGATGCTTGCAAGAGAATGTGATTTCACCAGTAGGTAGTGATAAATTGATAAAAATCGATGTGCGCGTGTTGGCAGCTACAAATAAAAATCTAGAACAAGAAATTGAAAATGGAAATTTCCGTGAAGACCTTTTCCATCGTTTAAATGTTGTTCCACTACATGTTGACCCACTATCAAAACGCACAGAAGATATACCTTTGCTTGTAGAATATTTCACACATATTATTTGTGAGGCACAGGGTAGAGCAATTAAGACCTTTTCGAAAGAGGCTATTGAAAGACTCCAACAGCGACCATGGCGTGGTAATATTCGCGAATTGCGAAACATTGTGGAACGCCTTATTATTCTTTGCGATAATACAATTACGGCTCAAGATGTTGAAGAATATGCATAACAAAAAAGATGTTGATTTTACAGAAAATCAACATCTTTTTTTATTTGCTATACAAACATCGCATCGCCCACATGGTTGAGCATCGGATTGCCCAAAATAACGTGCGAGTTGCACTGAGCGACATATATTTTTGGTTGAATACTCATAGATAGAAACAAGTCGCGCATACATTCGGTCTATCCTATTTTCGTATGCCACAGGTGGAATATATAGAGTGTCGGCATCGAGACGATCGGTATTATAAATGAGTAGAGGTGTGCGCTTAAATGGCACATAAGTTACCACTCCAACTCGGTGAAGCCAAATAAGATAGGCATATACTGTCTCGCGCGTAGTATGCGCTAAAATGGCTATTTTGTCTTCGTTTATATGTTTTGCATCAGTAAATATACCCGTGTATGTACGCAAGATGGTCTCAAGTATTTCGTCTTTTTCGGGATGCTCCATGCGCCA
>JAFYMM010000377.1 GCA_017550055.1 Paludibacteraceae bacterium | reverse complement strand
TCTGCAACCTCGTTGCCTAATTCCTTCACTCTTCCAAAAGCCGAGGTATCACCTTCGCTTCGCGAGGTCCGTTTGCTCCAAAATGTCGATTTCTCGTTTGTTGCATCCGAGCGCAATATCGTCATCAATCTCGAAGAGAATGCCGATGTCGTCGAAGGCACCACAATCCAATTCACCGTGCGCAATGTCGAGGATTTGAATGGCAATGTTGCAAACCCTATCAGTTGGACTGCCTATGTCCACCGCAATCATCTCAAATGGTTGAAGAAAGGGTATGACACCGAGATGCTTGTTGGAACTTCTCACGATTTCAAGGTCAGAATCATCAATTATAGTGGCAAAATCGAGCAATGGCAGTTGCTAAATCTCCCGTCTTGGTTGTCTGTCGATGCCGATTATGGCGAGTTGAGTCCACTTGCGGCGCAAGAGTTGTCATTCTCTGTCAGCCAGTCGTTGCCTATTGGCGACTACGAAGCCATCATCTATCTCGTTGGCAATAACAATGTCTATGAGCCTTTTGTGGTCAATGTTTCGGTCGTGGGTCAAAGACCCGATTGGCAAATCAATCCGTTCGATTGCAAGTATTCTATGTCTATCATTGGCCAACTCCGTGTCGATAACCTCGTTTCTGAGGACGAAGACGATATTGTTGGCGCATTCATTGGCGAGCAATGCGTAGGCGTGGCCTCTCCTGTCTATCTCGCTCGCTACGATGCCTACTATGTCATGCTCGACCTCTTTGCCAATGATTTTGGTGCTGTAACTTTCCGTGTCTATGATGCCAGCACGGGCAATGTCTATGCAAAAGTCGATGTCTCCCAACCTATTACGTTCGAGAGCGACCATATTATTGGCACTATCGACAATCCATTGATTTTTAATACATTAAACTATTTGGTGCAAAAAATCAAATTAAATCGCAATTGGTCGTGGACCTCTTTCTATGTCGATATGCAAGGCAAACAAGCCAAAGACATCATTTCCGATTACACCTCGTCTATATCGACGATTAAGAGTAAAAACGCTAGTCTCGTAGTCGAAGATGGCACAATGATAGGGCAGAATTTCGACATCAAAGTAGGCGAAGCTTATGCTATAAAAACCACTAAAGAGGTCGATTTCGACGTGGTTGGCACCAAGGTCAATCCTAACGACTATTCAATTGCAATCGACTCTGGCTGGACATGGATAGGCTACACGCCGTCATTCAACACCTCTGTGGTTGATGCTTTTGCCGACCTTATTCCTCTTTCGGGCGACATCGTCAAGTCCCAAACCCATTTCGCCATCTACGATGGCTACGATTGGATTGGCTCTCTCCAGCACATGGAGTCGAATAAGGGGTATAAATACAAATCGCTTCTTGGCGGACGCACATTCACCTACCCATCCGTAGCGTTGAACAATAAAAATCAGTTGCATGCCAACATCACTCAATATGAAACCTATTTTCGACCTGTCAACCATAGTGCTTTCCCAAGCAATATGACCATATTGGCTATGGTCTATGACGGCAACGATTTGGTTTCCGATGTCGAAGTCGCAGCCTTTGTCGACAACGAGTGTCGAGCCACCATTCTTGCCGATGCCAAAGGCTATGTCTGTCTCACCGTTCCCGGCGAAGGGCAGGGCGATGTCATTCATTTCAAAGTTAGAGTCGGTCGTGAATTCTACGACGTTGTGCAAACGCTTATCTATCAGGATGATGCCGTCATTGGCTCAGTCCGCGAGCCATATCGCATTCAGATTGGCGAATCCACAGCCCTCGAATCCACAGCCCTCGCCACAGTCGGTGTATATACCCGTGGCGGACAGCTCATAGTCGAAGGCAACGATGGCGATTACACCGTTTATGATGCCGTAGGACGTATCGTTTACATCGTT
>JAFYMM010000376.1 GCA_017550055.1 Paludibacteraceae bacterium | reverse complement strand
GTTGACCGTTGGAATAGTTTAGTTTCATAGTGAGGAGGAATTAGGAATTAGGAATTAGGAATGAGGAATGAGGAATGAGGAGTTAGGAATGAGGAATGCATAATTTACAATGCATAATTTATAATTTTTACTTTGTCATCTGTATTCTGTATGAGATAGAATAGTGTTCCGAGGTGGATGCGGTGGGTATTGTAGCGGAGGCATAGGTCATATTGTTTGTTGGTTTCTTGTGGTGTGTAGTGTGGATAGAATCGTGATATACGGTGGTAATAGTCTCGTCCTGCTTCGCCATAATGCGATGCTAACGCCATGCCGATGCGATACCAATCGTGATAATGGGTTGTTACATCGATGTGGTGTTGTTCGATGCGTTGTATGGCAGTTTCAAGGGTTTGTTTTTTTACGGAATTTTTATCGCTTTGCGATGTTTTATCTCCCACAGATTTTTCTCGCCAAAGGCTCAAAGACCGCTGGTTCACAGATTTAAAAGATTTTTTTTCTTCTTTTTTGATGAGCTCTCGACTTCGTCGAAATCGCTCTACGGATGACACAGATGTTACTCCTACGGAGTTTTCTCTGTCACCCCTACGGGGTTCTGGTGTTTGTTTGCCGTTAGCAGGGGTTGACACCCCTGCCTGTGGTATGTCGTCCCTACGGGACTTTAGTTCTTGCCTGTAGTTGTTTTTGTATGGGTTGAATTTAAACTCTGCTTGTGGTATGTCGTCCCTACGGGACTCTTCTGTTGACTGTTGACCATAGACTGTTGACTGTCGAATATAAGCTTTGGGGTCGTGGCAGAGGAAGCAGGCTCGGGCTATGTCGTTGGTGTGGTCGACGGTTATGTTGTAGTTTTGCAGGATGTATTGTGCGAGTTGTGCATATTTGGCATTGTGATTTTCGGGTGTGAAGTTGTTTTTTACTACTAATTTCAGTCCATCGCCAGATGGCGAGCGGAAAGCGAGGTTGACATTGAGTATAGGGTCGGCGATGAGGCGTTGTTGCAAATCACGCACGGATGTTTCGTTGCCTACATGGTCGAAATCGAAACAGAGGAGACCAGAATGGCGCACGAGATGCTCGTTGTGGCGTAGGGTGAAAATCCCTGAAAATGTGACGAAAGGTAGTTGTCGCCGTTTGAAGTCAGCTTGTTCCTCCTTAGGAAGTGAGCGCAACGACCGAGTCGTTTGCGCCCATTTGTCAGATACAATCATCTCATACACCTCTTTGAGCGTAACACATCGAGCAGGGCGAGTGTTGGAGATTGGAGGGAGGAAATAGCTTAACATAATGAGGAATGAGGAATGAGGAATTAGGAATGAGGAATTAGGAATGAGGAATGAGGAATTTTTAGTCTGTTGACTTTGTTTCAATATAAAATTGTTCTGCATTAACAACTTGCAATCCTATGCGGTCGATTATTTGTGCTACTTTTGGTTTATCTCGGTCGGCAAGGAGGCGTGCTTTGTCGATTTCGTACTTGGTGCGGAGGTAGGCTTTGGCTGATTTGTCGTCTTGCAAGGTAGTCAGAGCCGATGCCCATGAGTGTCCCTCTTGTAGTGCCAACGAATGTCGTCCTTGTTTGTAACCCACTGTGCCATCAGTAAGTTCGAGATGTTTAATGCCTTTAGGAAAAATGGTGTCGCGATTTTCACGAGCGTAGTCGATGATGTCGGTTGATAGCGTGTCGCACTCTTCGTCGTATTCGTTGATACGGTCGGTGTAGTTGTTGCGCACCATCATCAACTGCTCTTCCATGGCGTTGTTTAATGAAATGCGGTTTGACTTTGCTTTAGCATAAAGCGACATTGCTTTTTCAAGCGATTTGCGATTGATAATTCTTACTCTTTTTTTCATAATTTTTGGGTTAAATGTTAATAAGAAATTATTTTTTTTAGACATAATGACATAAGAACATATTTTTTCTTTGACATAATGGTCTTGCTTTTTACTTCGTAAAAACCTCGCATCCAAAGACATATTCAATAAATGCAACTTCAAATCTGTCATTTATTTGCCAAGATGCGCCATAGGCGTAGCAAGGCATGTGTGAAAATTAGAGATTATGTCTTTATGTCATTCTGTCTTAAATTATATCTGACTTTTTTATCACACTGCAAAGTTCGTAAATCAATTAAACGTCTACTAGTGGGAACCGTAGAAATGAAAAGAAAAAGCGCATCGACCAATAACATAGATAGTTACAAGTCGATGCGCACGGGTCTCTACGGGTAGCCACCCCTAATCACCCTCTATTTTCTCTGCCCAAGTGTCAGGTTTTAGTGAGAATTTTTTCTCAATTGTCGATTTTTGGCGACAAATTTTAGTGCAAAGGTATTCTATCCAAATGTCGCGAGGGAGAGAATTGCGGCGATATACGAGATTGATGCCATAGGTTACGAAAGTGTAAGAAAATCCGCTCAGTAAAGCACCGTTAGGGCGCAGAGCCAAAGGCACAATTACGTTTGGTAATTGTTCGGTAGTGAGCAATTCCACTATTTCGTTGATAAGCAAAGCATATTCATTAGGCGAAATGATGCGACCACCACGTTGAGGACGGTCGAGATAAGCCAAAGAGCGTTGCACCGACAGGCGTAGTGCAGAGAGCGAAGAGGTGGTAGGTTCGCTAATTTGTTCAGACTCGAACACCGAAATATCCACCACCCACTCGCGCAACTCCTTCAATAGCAAAAAAGCCACCAGGCAATAGTGCCTCTCGTAAGCCATCTGCATGCCAAAGTCAGCCAACGAAGCTAACATTTGTTCTAAAATGACCTTCTCAGCTGAATAGCGATGCCGACGGTGCTTGTAGTGGTTTGCAATCAGAGTAACATGTCGATGCAGTTGCACCTCCACATACATGCGGTCAGCCATTTTAGCAACAACCTCATCTATGGTTGACTCCAAGAGAGTATCGTCGTATGCCCAAAACGGAGAATTGAGCAACGCCACCACCAGTTGTCGTAATTCATCGTCGGATTCTGAGTTCGACGACCTAATTTCGCACAACAACGCATTAAACCTTGCAAAATCGATATGATTTGCCAAACAAGTGCGATAGTCCACCGCAAACGTTACATCTTGGAACTCGCCACGGCGCAGTATCCAATTAACGATTTTTTTTTCATTTTCATGGTTTTGAAAGTTAACATGAGTTCAATATAATTTTATCTCTCACGGAACTGAAGGTCTTTGAGCCTTTAGGCGATAAAATGCACGGAACACACGGGAAATTTTGTTTATCTTTTGTTTATTTCCCACAGATAACACAGATTTTTTCGCTTTGCTCAAGATTCTTGCTACGCTCGGCAATTTAAGTAAACTTAATTGCCCTCGCTTATCGCAAGATTTTTCTGATTTTT
>JAFYMM010000375.1 GCA_017550055.1 Paludibacteraceae bacterium | reverse complement strand
TATAATCATAAAAAATATTTTCTAACACAGATTGCATAATTTGTATATTCAACAATAAAAAATTATGAATTATGAATTATGCATTATGAATTATCAAAAGATGTATAACATTAAAGATGTATTTCAACCTCGCATTATTGAGTGTTTGAAAAATTATGGTAAACAACAATTCTCTGCCGATATGATGGCGGGTGTAATTGTTGGTATTGTAGCAATTCCGTTGGCAATTGCGTTTGGTATCGCTTCGGGTGTAGGCCCAACAGAAGGTCTTATCACTGCCATTATTGCAGGTTTCATCATCTCGGCATTTGGTGGCACAAAAGTACAAATCGGCGGTCCGACTGGTGCGTTCATCGTAATTATCTATGGCATTATCCAACAATTTGGTTTAGTTGGCTTGATGATAGCCACTATCCTTGCTGGTATTATGCTCATCATCATGGGTCTAACAAAGATGGGTAGCATCATCAAATTCGTGCCTTATCCTGTAATCATTGGTTTCACAGGAGGTATCGCGCTCACTATTTTCTCAACCCAAATGAACGATTTCTTCGGTATGGGCATCGAAGGTGTGCCAGCCGACTTCATCGAAAAATGGATTTGCTACTTCACAAACATTACCTCTGTGAATTGGGGTGCATTTGCAATTGGTTTGTTGAGCCTTCTCATCATCATCTTCACACCAAAAGTGTCTAAAAAGATTCCTGGCTCACTCGTTGCAATCATCATTATGACACTCATTGTGTGGCTTTTGAAAGAATTTACAAACTTCGAATTTGTCAATAGCATAAAAACAATTGGCGACTTATACGAATTGCCTTCAGGCATTCCTGCTCCTAAATTGCCAGCTATGAATCTTGCCGAAGGTGAAACTATTTGGAGTGTAATTCGCTCACTCATGCCTGCAGCGTTCACTATTGCTATGTTGGGCGCAATCGAGTCGTTGCTCTCGGCTATGGTTGCCGATGGTGTTATTTCCGACAAACACAACTCTAACACAGAATTGATTGGTCAAGGTATTGCCAACGTCGTTGTTCCATTCTTTGGCGGTATCCCTGCAACAGGTGCTATTGCTCGTACAATGACTAATATCAACAATGGCGGTCGCACACCAGTAGCAGGTATTGTGCATGCTTTGATTCTTTTATTAGTGCTTCTCTTCATGGGTCCACTTGTTGGTCTCATTCCAATGCCATGTCTTGCTGCTGTGCTTATCATTGTGGCTTACAACATGAGCGGCTGGCGCACATTCGTCTCACTCTACAAAGGCCCTAAGAGCGACTTTGCGGTGTTGATGACAACATTTGTGCTTACTGTCATCTTCGACCTCACAATCGCTATCGAAATTGGCTTGTTGCTCGCTGTTGTATTGTTCTTGAAACGTACAAGCGAATCTGTCGAAATCAAACATTTCCACGACGAAATCGACCCTAATCAAGAGCTTGATATTCAAATCAACTCTGAAGAGAAACTTGCTATTCCTGAAGGTGTTGATGTATATGAAATCGACGGTCCTTACTTCTTCGGTATTGCCAATAAATTCGAAGAAGTGATGAGCCTCATCAGCCAAAAACCAAAAGTACGTATCATCCGTATGCGTCGTGTTCCGTTTATGGACTCAACAGGTATTCACAACCTCGAAGTTCTTATCGAACAATCACACAAAGAAGGCATACAAATTGTACTTTCGGGCGTAAATCCTCAAGTGCGCAAAGCCCTCGAAAAAGCAGACTTCAACAAACTTATTCCTGCTGAAAATATCTGCTCGAATATCAATGTGGCTCTCGAACGCTCAAAAGAACTTATCTAATTATTAAACAATAAAAAAGCCTCTGAAAGCGTTATAGTTTTTAGAGGCTTTTTTTCAAAAAGTCAACGGTCAACGGTCAATAGTCGTTTTGCGTTAAAAGACATGATTTTTATTTTGAACGTAAATTAACGTTGAAAAAACATCTATTCCCCACAAATAACACAAATCTTACATAATATGAAAAAATTAAACTTCATCATCGCCGTTATTTTAACTTCAATTATCTGCACATCATGCGATTGGCTTGAGCCAGAAGAAGACCCTTCTACTCAAATCTATCGCACCGCAGCCACACTAATCCACGACCCAGAAACAGGGAAAAAAATATTTTTGACAGATGATGGTGTACAACTAATCCCTACTACAGCACTCTCAATACCAGACACTCTCGAAAACACTCTCCTCAACCAACGCTATTACATATCATTCCAAATCGAAATCCAAACCCCAAGCACAAAGCTCTACAACATCACCCTCATTTCTATGCAGATGATGAGCAAAGAGTCTATAATCAGCATAAGCAACAACAACACTATCAACGAATACAAAAACGAACAATTAAAAATAAATCTACTCTGGTGTTCAGGCAACTACCTAAACGTCATCACACAAATCAAAGGTTCGGGCAGTGTGGCCCACAACTATCATTTGCTACACAATCCCCACATAACCAGCGACACCCTCTATCTCACAATGCGCTACGACGACAACGACGACCAACAAATATACGACCTACAGCAAGCAATGTATTACGACCTATCAGAATACCTAACCAGCTCGTCTGATAGCACCACAATCTGCTTCCACTACAACTCAGGCTCACCAAAACTCGACACACTCTATCTAAAAATTGCAAATAAATGAAAAAACTAATCACTGCCATTGCATGCCTCTGCGCTTTGTGCATCCCATCTCACGCACAATTCTCAGTCAACAATCCACAAGGCTACGTCAAACTCACCGACCAACAATACAACCTCGATGCCCTCGTTCTGTTAAACGGAATCGATGGCAACACCACTATCGACTACACTGGCTCCGAATCAATCGAATGGCGATACACCATCGGTGGCGAAAACTTCAATTCATCGCAAAAAGACATCATCCCTGAGCCTGATATGCTCTACTCTATCTATGTCGATGGCGTAGCTAAATATCACATCTACACTATCGACTACACCCAATATCTCTCTCAACTCAATTCCATCGAGGTCATCGCGGGCGAAAACCAATGTAGTCAAATCTCGCTCAACATCGAAGCCTCAATCCCCGAAATCACATATCTCGACCGCACCAATGCCACACGCACCCTCAATCGCGAGTTTACCCTAAGCTACGACAATGCCGCATGGCAAGACTCTTCATGGGTAAATATAACAACCGACACAACACTCATAATCAATTCCTCACTCCTCATTCCTAATTCCTCATTCTCAATCCCTGCGCCATACAAATCCACCACATTCCGATTCTATGGCGACCAATGGGCAGAACAACTCAACATCGAGTCCGACACCTTGATGACCGACTACACAGCCGTAGCCGTCAAATGCTATCCTCGTGGCACGGTTGTCGAACGTGAATATAAGAACGAAAAAGACCGCTCGTCCGACCCCGACATCAAAGGCTCAGCCCCACTTGTCGTCGAATTCGAATCTCGCGCCAACCCTCTCGACATTATCTATTACGAATGGTTTGTCTGCAACGTAGAGACTCCTAACAATTATCAACGCTACAACGACACCGACCTACGCTATACGTTCGAAAAAACAGGTGAATACAAAGTAAAACTCATCGTAACCAGCAATACGTGCGAATACACCGACTCTCTCAACGTGAAGGTATTAGAATCATACATCGAAGCTCCAAACGTATTCACGCCTAATGGCGATGGTGTCAACGACGAATGGCGCGTGGCATACAAGTCTATCGAACGCTATCAATGTATCATCCAAAATCGTTGGGGTCGCACAGTGTTCAAATCTACCGACCCCGGCAAAGGCTGGGACGGCACAATCGGAGGTCGCCCTGCTGCCGAAGGCACATACTATTATGTCATCGTAGCCTACGGCACCGACAAATTCCCCGAAACCCACCGCAAAGCTGGACAACAAACCAAATACAAACTCTCAGGCGACATCAATCTATTTAGATAAACCACACAAAAAAATCTCAGACATCACAATCTGAGATTTTTTTTATTGTCTAATAAAACCTCGTAAAGGTGAAAATTACGAGTAAGCGCCGTAGATGCGACAGAAAAATTAAAAATTATAACATTAACATGAGTTCAATATAAATTTAGAACAAAAAATAATTAATTATCGTTTTCATCGAACTCACATTATTTTTAATAATTTTCATCTTAAAATTAGTATATTTAAAGAAAAATTTATAAC
>JAFYMM010000374.1 GCA_017550055.1 Paludibacteraceae bacterium | reverse complement strand
GCCAACGTTCTTGATGATATTGGCAATGGTGAATGTCTTGCCCGAGCCCGTCACACCGAGCAGCGTCTGTGCTGGCACGCCACTCAGCACACCCTCGGTGAGCTGTGCTATAGCCTCGGGCTGGTCGCCCATAGGCTGGTAGTCGGAGATGAGTTCGAAGTCCATACGTGTGCGTTTGTCGGGAGGGTAGGGGTTACTTCTTCAAGAAGCAGGTCTTCAAGACGATGCTGCTGCCGTCAATCTTGCAGTCCACCTCTTCGGGGTTCTCGGTGAGGCGTATGCTCTTCACCTTGGTTCCGCGCTTGATGACCATGGACGAGCCCTTTACCTTGAGGTCCTTGATGACGGTTACGGAATCGCCATCGAAAAGCTCGGCACCATTGCTGTCCTTGGCAACCTCAACTGCTTCTGTCGCCGAAGCGTCCTCTTCGTTGAACTCATGTCCACAATCGGGGCACACATACAATGCACCGTCAAAATATACATACTCTCCCTCACACTTAGGGCATTTGGTAATTTCACTCATTGGTTAGTAGGTCTTGATGGTTATTATTTAGTTTGTTGCATTCATTTGCAAAGTTAGAAAAAATAACGCGACACTCCTATAGTTTGAGATAAATCTCATCTTCGAGATGATGAGTTGTGCAAATGTTGTGTGGAAATAGTATAAAAAAAGAAACAAGCTATCGTTTCTGATAACTTGTCTCCTTCTGTACACCCTCAGGGACTCGAACCCTGGACCCATTGATTAAGAGTCAATTGCTCTACCAACTGAGCTAAGAGTGCATCTGTTTCTCAATTGCGATGCAAAGGTATGGCTTTTTTTTGAATCACCAAAACGTTCGACGATTTTTTTTAATAAAAATGCGTTTTTTTTTTCTTTTTAGGTGGATTTTGTGGCTGTTTTGCCCTAAAAAACTAATTTATTACCCATTTTTAGTTTATAATCCAGTATCCGAAAGCTATAAGTGCAAGACCCAAAATAATACTTGCGGTGACATAATAGGCGAAACTGATGACATTCCCTCCTTGTAGCATCTGTATGCTTTCGTTGGCAAAGGTGGAGAAGGTGGTGAAGCCACCGCAAAGACCTGTCGTGAGTAACAGATACCACGGGCTATGTGTTGTGCCTGATTTGTGGAACACTGCAAACAATATTCCAAAGATGAAGCATCCTAAGAGATTTACCACTAAGGTGCCCCACGGAAAACCTTGATTACAGCAATTACGCATGAGAGTGGATATGTAGTATCTCAATCCTCCTCCGAAGAAGCTGCCTATGCCTACGATGAATAGTGATTTTATCATATAGAACGAAATGTTCAGATATTTTTAATCTGCTTGATGTCATTGATGAGTTGGTCAACGTTTTCGCTTTTCGTTCCCCAGCTAGTACAAATACGAACAGCAGTGAGCTCTTTGCTGATTTGTTGCCATATGGAGAAGCGGTACTTCTGGCTGAGTATCTCGAGTTGAGTATTGTTGAATATGGGAAACTGTTGGTTAGTGGGGCTGTCAATTAAAAAGCTAAAACCAGCCTCTTGTAGTGCTACTTTGATGCGCATTGCCTCATCGATGGCATGCTGGGCAATGTTCATATACAGATTTTCAGTGAAGAGT
>JAFYMM010000373.1 GCA_017550055.1 Paludibacteraceae bacterium | reverse complement strand
CAAGTTCTTGGAGCTTATGGTTTTAGAGGCTATTTCGAAAAGAAACCACACTTCCTCCAATCTGTGCCATTTGCTATAGATAATCTTCGTCGTCTTCTCCGTGAGCCATTCAAAGAGTATCCTTATCTCTCTCAAATACTTACTGAGCTAACTCAAATGCGTCAGTTCTACGAAATGACTCCAGAGCGCAAACTTCAAGTGAAAATCTATAGTTTTGCTTATAAAAAAGGTATTCCAAACGATATGACAGGCAACGGTGGTGGTTATGTGTTCGATTGTCGTGCTATCAACAATCCAGGTAAATACGAACATTATAAGCACTTTACAGGTCTTGACAAAGAGGTTATCAAATTCCTCGAAGATGATGGCGAAGTGTTCAAATTCCTCGATAATGCCTACGAACTCGTTGATGCCCACGTACAGCGTTTTATCGAACGTAAATTCACCAATCTCATGGTTAGTTTCGGATGTACAGGTGGTCAACATCGTTCAGTCTATTGTGCCGAACGCCTTGCCGAGCATTTGAATAAGAAATTTGATATAAAAATCAAAATCATTCACCGCGAACAAGACATCGAAAAAGAACTTTAACTTACGAATTTAATTCTCAACTTTCAACTCTCAACTCTCAACTTATATTATGTCCCCCGAAGGAGAAATACAAGCATTTATATTTGCAGCAGGTTTAGGCACTCGCCTCAGACCGATAACTGACTCAATGCCAAAAGCATTAGTACCAATTGCCGAGCGTCCATTGATAGAGCATGTAATCGAATCATTGCAATGTCAAGGCATCAACGATTTCATTGTGAATGTCCACCATTTTGCTGAGCAAGTCGAAGAGTATCTTGCCGAGCGTAGCGACTTTGGCTCGTTGGCAATATCTGACGAGCGCGACTTGTTGCGCGAAACAGGTGGTGCCATCAAGCATGCCGAGCCTCTTTTCAATGGCAACCCTTTTGTCGTTCACAACGTAGATATTATAAGTAATGTGGATTTGCAAAATCTCTTGTCTATGCACAAAGAAAACTCTTTGGCTACATTGTTGGTGAGTGACCGCAAAACACAACGCTATTTATTGTTCAACGATGATATGCGACTCGTAGGTTGGACCAATATTGCAACAGGCGAAGTCAAAACTCCATATAAAGATTTGGATATCAATCAATGTCGCAAATATGCCTTTTCTGGCATTCATGTCATCGAGCCACGCATTTGTTCTCTGATGACTAATTGGCCCGACAAATTCTCAATTATCGATTTCTATCTCGATGTATTAGCTCAACAAGAGATATATGGTGTCGTGCAAGACAATTTGCGAATGATTGACGTAGGCAAACTCAATTCTCTCGATGATGCCGAAAAACTCCTCGATGAACTAAAAGATTAAGTGGATTTCTGACCTATCCCGATACACACTCACAGTGTGTATTGGGACTTAATATTCTCGAAATTTTTATATAGGGTATAGATACCTTCAAGCAACCTTCATCATAGGATAACTATACCTTCAAAATACACACTCTCATTGTGTGTTGCAAGCCGATGATAGACACCCACTCACATATTTATGACCCTGATTTCGATTCCGACCGAGTCGAAGTCATCAATCGTGCGATAGAAGCTGGAGTCGAAAAAGTGCTGTTGGCAAATGTAGATACCTCAACCTTAGAGCCAATGCTACAATGCCACGAGCAATATCCCGATTTCACCTCTATTGCAATAGGGTTGCACCCTACTAGCGTCAAAGAAGATTGGCAAACCGAGCTTCGCAACGTCGAAGATGCTCTTCGCAATAACAACGATTGTCTCTCTATTGGCGAAATAGGTCTTGATTTGTATTGGGATAAAACATTTATTTCTCAACAAGAGAAAGCCCTTGAACAACAATTAGATTGGGCAATATCGCTCGATTTACCCGTCATATTGCACATCCGAAAGGCCCATGCCGAGACTTTCAAAGTTTTAAACAAATTCAAGGGAAAAACAATTCGAGGCGTTTTCCATTGTTTTGGAGGTGGAGTAGAAGAGGCACGCAAGGCTGTCGATTTAGGCTTTATGCTCGGAATAGGTGGTGTCGTAACCTACAAAAATTCAAATCTTGGCGAGATAATAGCACCCATAGGTCTCAATCATATTTTGCTCGAAACCGATGCCCCATATCTCTCTCCTGTTCCAAATCGAGGCAAGCGCAACGAGCCATATAATTTGGTCTATATTAGGGACCATTTAGCATCAATTTTTCATGAAAATTCTCAAAAAATTGACGAAATAACAACAAAAAATGCACGTCAACTATTTAATTTTGACTGAAAAAACAGCTTAAAAGCATTGAAATGACAGCGAATTAGCAATCGTAATATATTGCTTTTCGTTGAAAATCAATATCTTTAGCAAGCATTTAAAAAAAAGGCAAAAAAAAGTCTAAAAATTAGTGCTTAATTCATGAATTTTTGCTAATTTGCAACCGATTTTGGAGCATTGCATAATATAGACTTATTGTGCACGTTTCTATGTGAAAAAATCGCAAAATTCGAACATAAAATAATTAACTAAATATTAACTTAAAAACAAAAAACAACAATGAAAAAATTTTTCGCAATGATGACTGTTGTAGCATTCCTTGGTTTTGGTGCTGCAAACGTTATGGCTCAAGACGCTGCTCCTGTAGTAGCTGAAGAAACAACAACTGAAGCTGTAGTAGAAGAAGCTGCTCCTGCAGTTGAAGAAGCTGCTGTAGTAGAAGAAGCTGCTCCTGTAGCAAACGAACAATCAATGTATCAAGTTCTCAAAATCAAATTCATCGAGGGTGGTGCAGGTTTCATGTCTCTCGTAGTTTTCTGTTTGATTTTCGGTCTTGCTCTTTCTATTGAACGTATTATCTATTTGAACCTTGCTAACGTAAACACTAACAAACTTCTCAAACGTATCGACGAAGCTTGGGCTAATGGTGGTGTAGAAGCAGCTCTCGAAATCTGCCGTAACACTCGTGGTCCTATTGCATCTATCTTCTATCAAGGTCTTTCTCGTTACGACGAAGGTGTTGAAGTAGTTGAAAAATCAGTTGCTTCTTACGGTTCAGTTCAACTTGGTCTTCTCGAACGTAACCTTTCTTGGATTTCTCTTTTCATTGGTCTTTCTTCAATGTTAGGTTTCTTGGGTACTATCGTAGGTATGATTCAAGCGTTCGACAAAATCCAACAAGTAGGTGATATGTCTGCTTCAGTTGTAGCAGGTGGTATCAAAGTTGCGTTGTTGACAACTCTCCTCGGTCTTGTTGTTGCTATGATTCTTCAAGTATTCTATAATTATCTTCTCGCTCGTATCGACTCTATCGTTACTGATATGGAAGACTCTTCTATCTCTTTGCTTGATATCGTAGTTAAATATTCAAAAAAATAATTGATCTACCATGAATAAATTTATTGAAAAATTGCCTAAATTCACCTTGTGGGCTCTATTTGCTATCTCATTGGTGATTGCAGGTTTCTTTATCTTTGGCGGACAAACTGAAGTTGAAGGCAATGGTGGAGAATTATTGTCAACTCCAGTATTCACAGGCATGTTCCTCAACTGGACTTATGCTCTCCTTGCTATAGCAGTTATTGCAACTCTTGTTGCTTCTGTGTTTACTTTTGTAACAAACTTCCGCAAAGACCCTAAAAAAGGTATTGGAACTCTTGCAGTGTTAGTTGTATTTGCTCTCGTATTCGTAATTTCTTGGGCTATCGGTTCTCCTGAAAAACTCGAAATTATCGGTTACGAAGGTACAGATAACGTTGGTTTCTGGGCTCAATATGCTGATATGTGTATGTATGCAACTATTATTTTTGCATCTGCAACTATCCTTGCTCTATTAGGCTCAACATTGTATTCTAAAATTAAAGGTTAATTCCTTGTTATAAAAACGAGAAAAATGGCTAATAAAAGAAAATTACCTGAAATTAATGCGAGTCAGATGGCTGACATCTCGTTCTTGCTTTTGATTTTCTGGCTTTGTTCTACAACAATGTCAACCGACCAAGGTCTTTCTCGTCGTCTTCCACCACCACTTCCACCAAATATGGAAAAACCAGACGTGGAGGTTAACGAACGTAATATCTTTATCGTGTTGATTAACTCTCAAAATCAATTGCTTGTACAAGGTGAACTTATGGATGTTCGTCAACTTCGCGAAGAGGCTAAAGCTTTTATCCTCAACGCCGAAAACGACATTCACATGCCTGAACTTTTCGAAGTAACTGCTGATGTCTTGGATAAAAATGGTAATGTAGAGCGTACTCTTAAAACGATTACTACTAAAAACCACGTTATCTCATTGCAAAACGACCGTGGTACTACGTATGATAAATATATCGAAGTACAAAACGAGTTGGTTGCAGCTTATAGCGAAGTTCGTGACGCATATTCACGTAGAGAGTTTGGTGGTCTTACTTTCAACGAGTTGACACCAGAACAACAAGAAGCTGTTCAAACTCTCTTCCCACAAAAAATATCTGAAGCAGAACCTAAAAACTATGGAGGAAAAAAATAATGGCACAAATTAGAAAAGGTGGTAAAAAAGAGGTACCTGGAGTAAATACTTCATCTTTGCCTGACATCGTGTTTATGCTTTTGTTCTTCTTCATGGCTACTACTACTATGAAAGAGGTATCTTTCAAAGTGGACGTAAAGGTTCCTGAAGCTACAGAACTTCAAAAGCTCGAGAAAAAATCTCTTACTCGTTACATCTACATTGGTACACCTATGAAAGAGTACCAAAAAATGTATGGTAAAGAATCTCGCGTGCAACTCGACGATGCGTTTGCCGAAGT
>JAFYMM010000372.1 GCA_017550055.1 Paludibacteraceae bacterium | reverse complement strand
TCATCCCTCATTCCTCATTCCTCATTAAAAACCGAGTACTCAAGAAGAAAAACCGCCCCTATCAACAACATAGGAGGCAACAATCCCGTCATCGTAGTTGCCGACACCAAGCTCAACACTACTCTCAAACCCGACTATACAGCAAACGAAATAGAATCCTACAAACAATCAGTAGCAATCATCGACAGCCTCGAGGCTCTCAACCCACTTCTTGCTACCGACAAACCCGTTATATTCAAAAAAGAGTTTGCTATCAACGATTTAGAGACTCTACAAATCCAAGCAGGAGCCTTCTTCGGACCTCTCCTCATCGACGGACTCATCGACGGCATTTGGCTCTCTAACCACTCCGACCTCATCACACCCGAGCAAGTCAACGACATCGCATTCGAGCTCCTACAGTCATCTCGTTGTCGCATCAGCAAAACCGAATACACCTCTTGCCCATCTTGCGGACGCACCAAATTTGACTTACCAAAGGTTGTCCGCCAAGTGAAAGAAGCAACACAAGGTTTCGTCGGACTCAAAATCGCTGTTATGGGTTGCATCGTCAATGGCCCAGGCGAAATGGCTGATGCCGATTTTGGCTACATCGGAGCTGGCATGGGCAAAGTTTCGCTCTACAAAGGCAAAGAATGCGTCATGAAAAACATCCCCGAAGAAGACGCAATCGACAAACTTTTAGAGCTTATAAACAACAACACCCATCAAAACTAAACATCATACCAAAATAACATAATTTTTTTTAATGCCGACAGGTCTGTCTTTCTTCCACCAAGATACGTCGCAGACGTAGCGAGGTATATGTAAGAAAAAAATATGTTCTTTTGTCATTATGTCTATAAAAAACTATTTTGTTTTCAACAAAAAAATCACACTATTCACTGCTAAAAACACAAAAATAAACATTTTCAAAAAATTCCTCCTCAAAAATTTGTTTATAAGCAATTTAATGCTTACCTTTGTCCCGTAAATAGCACATTTACACAAAAACGTACAACTAACTGTTTTTTAACATATTAAAAATTTTATTATGAAACAAATGCACAATTTCAACGCAGGTCCTTGCGTTCTTCCTCGTGAAGCAGTGGAAGCAGCTATCGCAGCTATCCAAAATTTTGACAACACAGGTATCGGTATCCTCGAAATTTCTCACCGTACTCCAGGTTGGGAACGCGTAATGGCTGAAACTCGTCAACTTTGGCGCGAATTGTTGAACATCCCTGAAAACTACGAAATCTTGTTCCTCGGTGGTGGTGCTTCAACTCAATTCTTCCACGTTCCTGCTAACCTCTTGAACAAAAAAGCTGCTTACCTTCAAACAGGTGTTTGGGCTAAAAAAGCTGCTAAAGAAGCTAAATTCTATGGCGAAGTAGAAGTTGTTGCTTCTTCTGAAGACAAAACTTACTCTTACATCCCTAAAGATTATGTAATCCCTACAGATGCTGACTATTTCCATATCACAACTAACAACACTATCTACGGTACTGAAATCCGTTACGATATGGACTGCCCAATCGACTTGGTAGCAGATATGTCATCAGACATCATGAGCCGTCCAGTTGACGTTAGCAAATATGCTATGATCTATGGTGGTGCTCAAAAGAACGTAGGCCCTGCTGGTGTTACTTTCGTTATCATCCGTCGTGATCTTCTTGAAAATAACTATCGTCCACTTCAAACAATGGTTAACTACAAAACTCACGCTGCTGACGAAGAACGCAACATCTCTATGTTCAACACTCCTCCAGTATTCCCTATCTTCGTTATGTACGAAACATTGAAATGGGTGAAAAAACTTGGTGGTCTTGAAGCAATGAACAAAATCAACGTTGAAAAAGCTGACCTCCTCTACAACGAAATCGACCGCAACTCTATGTTCGTAGGTACTGCTGCTAAAGAAGACCGTTCAATCATGAACGTATGCTTCGTAATGGCTCCAGGTCACGAAGACAAAGAAAAAGCATTCATGGAATTCGCTAAAGAACGCGGTATGGTAGGTATCAAAGGTCACCGTTCAGTAGGTGGTTTCCG
>JAFYMM010000004.1 GCA_017550055.1 Paludibacteraceae bacterium | reverse complement strand
ATAATTTTTTGTGTTCATTTTGTCGCATTGTTATTTGCAACAACTCATTTCCATCAAATTGTTTTACAAATAATTTCTTATTAGTTATATAAGGTTCAACTTTATCCATTTGTTCATTTTTGTTGATTTCGTTGATAACGAAGTCAACAGTATGAAATTCAAAAGGCAGTTGAAAGAAATGATCTATTAGACTAACATTGCATAGGTCAATGAATATATTAGTGTCGTTAATGATTACCGTCATGAGATTAAATAAAATTAAGTTGACTACTAATGTTTGCTTGAGGAATGTTTAAGAAATATTCAGCCTTCGATATCGAAATCATCTCTTTTGCGAGAGCTTTGTATACTAAAAATTCAAATCTATTCGATTTTTCATTGCCGTAAATAGATTTTTCTACATCATCTTTAAATTCCGATGACATATTCTTTTTAATCCAATAATTTTTATATCTATTATCGCTAATAATATTTAACTCTTTTGCTTTATACATTAATGCATCAATCGAAATGCCATACTGAGCTTGAATTGATTGTAATTCATAAACAGTGATACCCTTTCTGTTGGCATCAATTTTTTGAATAAAAGTCTCTTTCGAGATAAGCATTTCATTTGCAAAAGTATTACAAAAAGCCTCTTTTTCTTTAGCTGATATACTTTCGTCAAAATTCATTACTATATGTCCCAATTCATGTAGTGCCGAAAATCTTTTACGTTCAGGAGTTATATTTATGTTTATGGCAATAATAGGGTTATTGAAATTATCGCGACCACTCACGCCATCCAATTTTTCTAGACCATCCACCTCAATAACCTTTATTTGATGTTCTTCCAAAATTTCTATCACATTTGATATGCCATCCTCGCCCAATTGCCATTCCTTCTTTAGTTCTTCTGCCACACGATACACATCATCTTTCGACGATACAACAATATGCGACATATTAGTATTGAAAGTAGTATTTTCATCACAAATATTTTCAATTTCAATATATCGTTCAAGTTTATCTAGAATCACATGTTTAATGATTTCGATATTTTTTTTTGGTGTATTTGCTTTTTTTCTAAATTCTATATTGTTTATAGAGACAACAAGAGGGCGAAAAAAGTAGTCAATGTTAACATTTAAAGTATTAGATAGGTCAATGAGTATAGAGCTATTAGGCATCATCAATCCCTTTTCATATTTACTAATAGCCTGTTTAGTCAAACCAATTTTGTTTGCTATTTCATCTTGCGACCAACCATTTATGATTCTCGCATTTTTCAATCTTTGAGCAAAAATATTTTTCATAGTAATGAAATTTTAATTTGGTTGACAAAGTTACTAATTTTTTTCGATTTGTCAACTAAAAAATAGAATAATTTTCTATTTTTTTTGATTGCAACAATAGTGCTACTAACTAGTCTATTATAAAAGTAGTTTATAATTTTGTGTTTTATAAAAAAATCATTATATTTGCAGATTGTAAATGTCTGTTGACCGTTGAACCGAAGATCTTTGAGCCTTTGGCGATAAAATTTATGTTCAAACATCGCGAAGCGATAAAAAATCTGTGCAATCTGTAGCGCGTCTTGCGAAGCAACAGCGCATCAAAAAAAGAGAGAAAGAAAAATCTGAGTTATCTGTGGGAGAAAAAGATAATTCCGTGAGAGACAAAAAAAGAGAGATAAAAAATGCAAGAATCAAGAGTAAAAAAAACGATATTAAATGCGAGAGTGAATACGATATGTTATTTTCTCTCGTTGTTTGTTGCGTTTTTCACTCGGAGGGTTTTTATTGAGCATCTAGGTACTGAGTTTCTTGGACTTTCAGGTACTTTATCGAGCCTTCTTGGGTTTCTCAATCTTGCCGAACTGGGTGTAGGTAGTTCTATTGGTTATTTCCTATACAAACCATTGGTCGAGCGCGACGAAGAGAAGATGCGACAACTCATCTCACTTCTTGGCTATCTCTATCGTATCATTGGGTCGATTATCTTGGCGGCTGGGGTGCTTCTAGCTCTATTTCTGCCTATCATCTATCCCGATTTGCAATTCTCCCTTTCCGTAGTATATGTAGGTTATTTTGCCATTTTAGCATCCTCGTTGATAGGCTATTTCTGCAACTACAAAGCCATGCTTTTGTGGTCCGACCAAAGAGGCTATATCGTTACTGGCTATTTTCAGCTAATTAACACGATTAAAGTTATTCTCCAAATGGTGTTGGCTATCTATCTCACCAATTTCATACTCTATTTCGTTATTGAGTTTCTTTTTGGTATAGTCAATGCCCTTATTCTCCACTACAAAGTGCGTGTTACCTATCCATGGTTGCGCACCGACCTCTCTCGTGGTCGCGAGCTCTTTCGTCTCTATCCAGAGGTGTGGCGCAAAGTGCGAGACCTCTTTTTTCATAAAATAGGTAGTTTTGTCCAATATCAGATTATGCCATTTTTTATCTATGGCTATGTTTCATTACCTATGGTTGCGCTTTATAACAACTATACTATCATTACACAAAAGATGCAGAGTCTTGTAGGAGGTGTGCTGGGTAGTTCTAGTGCAGGTGTAGGGAGTCTTATAGCCGAAGGCGATATCACGAAAATCTATAATACCCATAAAGAGATATTTGCACTTAACTATTTCGCCCCATTTATTATAGCATCATCAATCTACTATCTCATTCCAGACTTTATTGTTCTTTGGCTTGGTTCAGATGAGTATATATTGGGCGAATCAGTAGCATTCCTTATCTGTCTCAATCTTTTTTTGTCGATGGCACGTGGTGCAGTTGACCAATTTATTGGGGGATATGGTCTTTTCCATGATGTATGGGCTCCTTTGGTAGAATCACTTATTTTTGTTGTTGTATCTGCTATTTTTGGTTATTTCTATGGCTTGCCAGGGGTGTTGTTAGGACCTGTAGTTTCGTTGATCATAGTTATCTATCTTTGGAAACCCTATTTCCTCTATTCCCAAGGGTTGCATATCCCATTTTATCGCTATTTCCTTTTGCTTTTACAGCATTTTGTGCCGTTGGTAATTTCATATTTTGTTGCCGTGCAGTTGCTTTCATATATTCCATTAGCATTTGCTTCACCATGGGTT
>JAFYMM010000371.1 GCA_017550055.1 Paludibacteraceae bacterium | reverse complement strand
ATATTCATTGCCGATGTTGAGCGAGAAATATGGTCGATTGAGGTCATTGCCCAAAAAGCGAGTTTCCATATCTATATCGAGGTCTAAAACTTTCTTTTTCATAGTATCAAAAATTTAATTAGTTTCACAATTCTGTTTATACCACTCCACAGCCTCTGTTCTGATAGCAGTCCACTTCTCTTTCTCTTCCGAACGTAGTTCTATGCGATAGAACACATTTTCAACATCATGCCAACTATCCACCCAGCCTTCAGACGTATAGTGATATATGCTACTATTCTTTCCGTGCATATCCTCCAATCTCTCGAGATACTCCTCATAGAAAGGCTGACTCTTGAGCCAATCGCGATACTTTGGCGATGGATGTTTCTCTGGCACCACAGCCTTCAACCGGTTGATAGTAGTATGCGCTGCCTCCAGTTCGGCAATCACAACATCGAGGTCAGTAGCATAAAAAATAAAATGATTAATCATACGCTCCATATCAATCCAAACATGCCCGTAGAGTTCTACGCTCAAACGACAATCCCACACCTTCATGTCAAGTCCGAAAGGAGCATCACGGCGGTCACGTTCCACAATCCAAGCATCTATCACCTTCTCGTAGCTCTCCCACAACTTAGCACGTCTCTTGAGCCAAAGCTGCGCATAGCGAAGTTCACCAATCACCACCTCGAGGTCCTCAAACGGAATAGTGCGATGAGCACAACCAGTCAAACCACCGAACCAATACGAACAACGTACGTCCACCATGAAGCGGCCGCTCTCGTGGCACACCACCACATTCGATACCATTTTCATACCGCAAGTCCCTCCCCTGACTGAAGTTCTTGGATGTTGAGCGAAAATGCCACGCCATCGACGACGAACGACAATGTGCGTTCAATTTGCGAAGCACTGGCAGAACCTGCCACCTTTGTTTGTTGGGAAACTTGCGCTGCGAGCGAGCGGAATAGATAGGCAATAGCGCGAGGATTCAATTCCCCCTCCTTGCCTGTGCGAAGTGTCAATTTTTTTTGTTTCATAATCACAGATGTTTAGCATTATAGGCAGATATAGAAAATCGGCTGCCATTTCCGAGTCGCTAAACACCTGTGATTCACTCTGACGAGCCAATTACAATAGAAATGACAGCCGAAGCCGTTATATGATATGATATATGTATTCCGTTGGGGAGAAAATAAAAAAGCCCCATTGAGAACCAATGAGCCATTAACCGAGGCTCGCCGATGTGAGAACTCTCACAGATGTTTAGCGATGGCAAAGGTAGAACATTTTTTTCAATCCCGCAATAGGTCGCCACAACATTTAACAAAGTTTAACCTTTCGCATCACAAAGGGCGTATGTTTTTTCCATTTTACCACCCTATTTTGCAAGATTTTTACAAAAACAGCACTCTATTAGCGATTTATCAGCAATTAAAGGGCGATTCCATCCCCACCCACTACGAAGGATATACGAAACATATACGAAGGATAACCCTACCCTCTTCATATGATACAGCAACCCACAAGCAACCCATGCCGACCAAGACTGCCACACCAGGCACAAAAAAAAACTCCGCATCTCTTCGAGGGAGGTGCGGAGGGAGATTAGTCTATTTGTCTTACTTGAGTTGATTTTAGTGCTGTTATGTTGATAAAGTGTCGATAATCTTTGATGTTGTTAGTAATAAAATAAAGACAATTACACTTCCTACACATTACATACTGCATATTATCCTCAAGGTCTTTGTTGTCTATATCTAAAGATTCTTTAATGTCGGCTTCTGTAAAAGATATGATATTGAATTTCGCTATCATATCGTTCACAGCACTTTTAATTTTGGCAATATCTTCTTTTTTATTCTGAAATAATGCCACAGATTGAGCTACAGATAAAGAAGAGATATACATTTTTTTACCTTTCAACGTCTTTAAGTAATTCATACACCGTACATCTTTGTCTATCCCAAAATGAGCACCAATCAATATATTCGTATCAATAAATATATGATTCGGATTCTGTTTAAGTTTCGTCATAACAATATTGATTTGAATTTTCGGACTTCTGCTGGCGTTAATAAATCAACATTATTAGCAACAAATTTTCTTACTGCCATATCCATTACTTCTTTCTTTGTAGTGTTAGCTCTTTTCAAAATAATGTCAGTAGCTTCTTTTATCAAAGATTCTCTTTTTACTTGTTCTTCTGTTTTTTTTGCCATAATTCTGTTCTCCTATATTAATTTGTTTTCCCGACTGCAAAGTTAGTGATTATTTTTGATTTATACAAACATCATACCACTCCAGCATAAAAAATCAAAACGACACCTCATTTTTGAAGTGCGGATTGAGGTCTGCACCATACGAACGAAGGTAGATGCACTCTACTGTTTTGCCCTCGAGCTTCTTCAATATACGACCATCCGAACCTCTGAGGTCGCGAGGATTGAGCTCGTCGAGATAAGTGGAATTTGCCACAAAAGCACGCAATTTCTCTTTGAAGCGTTGCGATGACACATTGCGTGCGCCTGTTTCGTTGACAAAAGCAGTAAAAACCTCGTTCTTGTAGAGCAAACAATCCAGGTTGTCCGACTCTGGCGAGAAGTACACCTCTGCCCAATCTTTGAACATCACACCCATATTGGCTATGTTGATACGCTTGCGAACGTTCTCCATCGGTGGATCGAAGCGCGACACTCCAGCATCGAGCGTACGAAGATAGAAACGGAGACAGTCGATACAAAAATTT
>JAFYMM010000370.1 GCA_017550055.1 Paludibacteraceae bacterium | reverse complement strand
TCCCTAAGACTATTACCAAAATTGGTGGCCACGCATTCAAAGGCTGCGATAACCTTCGCACCGTGAACTACAATGCCAACAATTGCGCATCGGCAGCGGATGTCAAAGGCAAATCTGTGTACTCAGCATTCGAAGATTGTAAGTCTATCACTACCGTAAACTTTGGTGGCGACGTTGTCATCATCCCTGAATATCTATTCTGGGGCTGCACAGGTTTGACCGAAATAACTATTCCAGAAAACGTACAACAAATCGGAGGAGCGGCATTTATGGATTGTAAAGCTATCAGCAAAATCACCATTAATGCAATCAAATGCATCCGTATGAGTTCTGACAACAACCGCCCTGCATTCATCGGTGCGCCAATCACCACTGTAGAATTTGGACGATTAGCTACTACTATTCCTGACTACGCATTCTACGGTTGCAAGACCCTAACATCAGTAACTATCCCCGAAAATATCACAGCAATCGGTGGTGCAGCATTCCAAAATTGTCCTAACCTCACAACTGTTGTTTTCAATGCTCGCAATTGTACTGTAGCTCACACCATTTTGGGCGACAATGTAACTCCTGCGTTCAACAACCCTGCAATTACTCGCGTTGAATTTGGGCCAATGGTAAACAACATCCCTAACTACATCTTCTGGGGTTGTAAAGGTATCACAGACGTAGTCTTTGGCGACAACATTGAAACTATCGGACAATCCGCATTTTACGGATGTACTTCACTAAATAATATCACTATACCTGAAGGCGTTACATCAATCGGTGGTCGTGCATTTGCCAATTGTAAATCACTCAACACCATCACATTCAACGCTCTCAACTGCGTGAATATGGTAACTATGGAAAACAATATCCCTATGCCAGCATTCGAAAACAACGCACTAAGTGCTGTGAATTTTGGCAACAAAGTAGAAGTTATTCCAGACTACGCATTCTCTAATTGCCCTAATTTAAAAACTTTCACCATCCCTACATCAGTACGCCACATTGGCTACAAAGCATTCTTTGGCTGTAAAGCATTGCAATCTGTTACTATTCCTGAAGGTGTTACATCTATCGGCGGTCTAGCTTTCGCCGACTGTAATGGTCTTGTAGATGTGGTATTCAACGCAACTCGTTGCACTGGTGCTTCTAAAATCGAAAATGGTCAACCTCTCTCAGCGTTCCACAACTCTAAATCAATAAAAAATGTAACCCTCGGAGCCGACGTTGAAACTTTGCCTGACTATTTGTTCTTCGGTTGTTCTAGCCTCAACACAGTCAATATCCCTCAAAAAGTAAAAACTATTGGCAACAACACATTCGCAGGCTGTATCAATTTAACAACAATCAACTACAACTCAGAACGTTGCGAGGAAACTCTAGCATTCAACGGTTGCTCTGTGGTGAATCTCACAATCGGTAACAACGTGAAATCTATTCCTAATTTCGCATTCACTGACTGCGTACGCTTGAATGATTTTATCCTACCGTCAACAGTCGAAAATATTGGTAAATACGCGTTCAAAGGTTGTGCAAATATCAAAAAAATCACTCTCCCTGAACAACTTAAAACTATCGAAGGTGGTGCTTTTGAAGATTGTGGCAACTTGCGCGAAGTATATTTCAACGCTATCGACTGCAAAGCTATCGTAGAATACACTGACAACGACCTAAAACAAGATAATTCACCTTTGTTGGAAGAGTTAGCTAACCCAGAAAAATACGTAAACGAACAACTCGCAGCTATTGACTCTCAACTCTTTATCATCCCTGTTTTCCACAGCACAAGTCTCCGCAAAGTAATTCTCGGACCAAAAGTTGAAACTATTTCTGACTACATGTTCTACCAATGCCACGACATCGAAGAAGCTACATTCAACAAAGCATTGAAAACCATTGGTAAATTCGCTTTCTACGAAGCTCGCTCACTCAGATACATCTATCTTCCTGAAACATTAGAAACACTCGGTGGTGCTTCATTCGGCGAATGCGAATTGCTTGCTACAATCGACTTCAATGCTATCAATTGTACTTCTGCCTCTACAATCGAAGGCGATAGTGTGCTATACCCATTCATTGGTGATAATGACATCTTCACAGTAACTATTGGCAAAAAAGTAACGTCTCTCCCTGAAGGTATTTTCTACAACTGCCAATATCTCTCTGAAGTTGCAATATCAAGAAGCATCACATCTCTCGGCGGTCTAGCATTCGGCAATTGCCCAGAACTCTCTATTGTCTATTTCGATGCCACTGAATGTCCTAATGCTCACAGCACTATCAATGGCAAAAACTATGGCCCATTCGAAGGTTGCAACAACTTGACAGAGGCAAGCATCAGTGCAAAAATCAACACACTTCCTGACTATCTATTCTCTGGTTGTGCTGGTTTGAAAAAAATTGAATTGCCTGAAAAAATCACTCGTATAGGCGACTATGCATTCCGTGGATGCCTTGGATTAAAGAAAATCATAATCCCTGAAACTGTAGAAACTATTGGCGATGGCGCATTTATGAATTCTGGTCTCACTTCAGTATCTATCCACGAATTCTTGTCTGAAATCGGCGAAGGTGCATTCGATGGCTGTAAATCTCTCACAAAAATAGCACTCAAAAAGAAAAACAAATACTACACTATGGTCGGCACATCTCTCTACACTGCCGACAAATCTACTCTCGTAGCTAAACCTGGTGGAAGATAATTAAAGTTAAAAATAAGCCGTAATTGTTAATAATTCATTACAAAAACAACAACCAACCCTTATTTTCCGTAACTTTGTAAAACAAACTAAACTCTAAAACAAAATGTCACTATATTGGATTATTTTTATTGGCACAGCCATAGCTAGTTGGCTTGTCCAATCATCTCTACAATCTAAATTCAAAAAATACTCTCAAGTACCTCTTCCATACGGAATGACAGGTGCTGACGTTGCACGCAAAATGTTGCGCGACAATGGCATAACTGACGTACAAGTTACTCACACACCAGGTCACCTCACCGACCACTACAACCCACAAACAAAAGTTGTAAATCTCAGCGAAAGCGTCTACAATTCTTGTTCAATTGCCGCTGCTGCAGTTGCAGCTCACGAGTGTGGCCATGCTCTACAACATGCTCGTGCCTACGCCCCACTACAAATGCGCTCTGCACTTGTGCCAGTCGTTAGCTTTGCATCTCAATGGGTTATGTGGATTCTTCTTGCAGGTATGTTGCTTATCGAAAGTTTCCCAAGTCTCATGCTCTTCGGAATCCTACTTTTTGCAATGACCACACTATTCAGTTTCATAACTCTACCAGTAGAAATCAACGCAAGCCAACGTGCAGTCAAATGGCTACTTACAGCCGGCATCACTAACGACCGCACTACAAGCATGGCAGAATCAGCTCTCCGCTCAGCTGCTTACACATACGTAGTTGCCGCACTCAGCTCGCTTGCAACTCTACTTTATTACGTGATGATTTTCCTCGGCAGAAGAGACTAAGTCATTTCTCATTCCTAACTCCTCATTCCTAATTAAAATTATGCTTTCAATAATAGTAGCAATCGACCAAAACAATGGTATAGGCAAAGACAACACAATGCCTTGGCACTTAAGCGATGACCTCCGCCGTTTCAAAGCAATCACTATGGGATACACCGTAATTATGGGTCGCAACACATGGCTATCCCTCCCTTTCAAACCTCTCAAAGGGCGTCGCAACATCGTCATATCAACCAATATGCCCGAAACAGAAGGTTGTGAAATCGCTCGCTCTATCGAAGAGGCTCACAGCATGATTGCCAACGAAGAGCAAGCTTTCATCATGGGTGGCGCACGTATCTACCAACAAACTATCGACATTGCCGACGAACTAATCGTAACTCACATCCACCATTCTTTCGACGGCATCGACACCCACTTCCCTACAATCGACCCAAACAAATGGGAAATCAAAGAGCAATCCGAAGTCCTATTCGACGAAAACTCTCAACTTGAATACCAATACATAACATACCGTCGCATTAAATGACCCCAAGAAAAAAATCAAAATTCAAATACAACTTAATTCTCCTCAACGAATCTACGCTTGAGGAGGTTTTTCGTATTAAGACCTCAAAGCTAACTTTCACATTAGCACTTGGACTATTCACACTTATTTCCTTCACTCTTCTCTCTATCATCATCTTCGTAACCCCTCTCAAACACATGCTTCCGGGATATGCCGACGTATCTGTGCGCGAAGATGTACTCATCGAAGCCCAGCGTGTCGACTCTCTCGAAACCATAACACAAAACAACCAACGGCAACTACTCATAATCAAAAACATAATTGCCGACAACATCCAATTCGACTCAATCCCAACTCTCGACTCTACCGACATCGAAAAATGGAACAACCTACCCCTAATCGCTGGTACTGCCGAAAATGAATTCATTAAACAATACGAAGACGAAAACGCCTTCAACGTAGGATACGACAACCTCTCCTCATCCCCAAAAGAAGAAGCTATCGTATTCATCGCCCCTGCCGTAGGCTCAATTACACAGCATTTTACAACCAACAACAACGCCATAACAATCGTATGTCCGGCAAACACACCAATCCTTGCCCCTCAAGACGGACATATCATCCTCACCAGCTATCACCCTACCGACGGATACACTATCGCCATTCATCACAACAATGGCTACATATCCATTTTCCACCAATTAGGCGAAAAACTCTGCAATGTCGGTTCTGAAATAAAAGTTGGTGAAGCCATCGCATTTGCTGGCTCAAAAGACAACAAAAAACAAGACTCACAAATACAATACGAACTATGGCACAACGGAGTTGCTATAAACCCCGAAGACCAAATCGTATTCTGAAACATACAACCCAAAAATACACACTCTCAGTGTGTACTCTCGCTCCTTACCCTCTAGTAACCTTCAAGCAAGGTGCAAGCAAGAAAACAGACACAAACCGACACACACTCTCATTGTGTATTTGATGGTTCAACAATCAAAAAAAACAAACAAAATGAAACAATCTTTAGCTATACTTGGCTCTACTGGCTCAATAGGCACACAAACCCTCGACGTAGTTCGCGAGAATCCCGACCTATTCGATGTCTATGCCATCACTGCCAACAATAGTATAGACAAACTCATAGCCCAAGCGCGAGAATTCAATCCCGAAGTAGTAGTCGTAGGCAACGAAGCCCACTACAACACGCTCAAAGAAGCTCTCGCCGACCTCCCTATCAAAGTATTCGCTGGTCGTGATGCCATTGCCCAAGTCGCAGCCATGGATGCCGTAACCACCGTCGTTACCGCAATGGTAGGCTACTCTGGCCTTGCCCCAACAATCGCTGCTGTCAAAGCAGGCAAACGCATTGCCCTTGCCAACAAAGAAACTCTTGTCGTAGCTGGCGACCTCATCACTCGCCTCGTGCAAGAATACCACGCAGCCATTCTCCCTGTCGACTCTGAGCATGGCGCAATTTTCCAATGCCTTGTAGGCGAACACGACGACGAGGTCGAAAAAATCATACTCACAGCCTCTGGCGGTCCATTCCGCAACTACTCGCTCGAACAACTCCGCCACGTCAAAGCTGCCGATGCTCTCAAACATCCTACTTGGCAAATGGGTGCTAAAATCACTATCGACTCAGCCACACTCATGAACAAAGGGTTCGAAGTCATCGAAGCCAAATGGCTCTTCGGACTCCGTCCCGACCAAATCGACGTAGTCATCCACCCGCAATCCATCATTCACTCAATGGTCCAATTCCGCGATAGTAGCATCAAAGCCCAAATGGGACTACCCGATATGCGTTTGCCTATACAATACGCTCTAACTTACCCTACTCGCGTACAAGCATCTTTCGAGCGTCTCGATTTTGCTAAATGCACAAGCCTCACATTCGAGCAACCCGACACTACTCGCTTCCGCAATCTCGCACTCGCATTCGAAGCTCTCAATCGTGGTGGCAATATGCCTTGCGTACTCAACGCTGCCAACGAAGTAGTCGTTGCTGCCTATCTCAACGACCAAATCGGATTCCTCGAAATGAGCAACGTCATCGAACAAGTCATGTCTCGCATGGCATTCATCTCTCAACCTACCTACGAAGACTACGTAGCCTGCGACCGCGAAACTCGCATCCTCTCCGCCGAGTTTATTCGATAAATTTATAATTTAGACATAACAATATACATGTATATGAAGAATTTATAGAAGTCCCCTCTATAGCATTCTGTCTAAAAAAAATAAATCCAGACGGTCTGTCATTCTTCCGCTAAGATACGTCGCAGACGTAACAAGGCGTATGTAATGAAAAATTTGTCTTTATGGCATTCTGTCTAAAATTTATTACTAAAAAAACAAACATAAATAAAATGGAAACAGTCTTAATTAAAGCCCTTCAATTAGTATTAGCACTCTCTATTCTCGTATTCGTTCACGAACTTGGCCACTTCGGCTTTGCCCGCTTATTCAAGGTTCGTGTCAACAAATTCTATCTATTCTTCAACCCAAATTTCTCTATATTCAGAGCAAAAAAAATCAATGGCAAATGGCAATTTCGCTTCTTTGCTAAAAACTTACCTGACCACACTCGCCAATCGGTTGACGAATTCGGTGTGCCTCGTACCGACAAAAAAGGCCGTCCAATCATGGAACCTGCTCCTCTTAGCGAACTCGCAGATGGCGACTGGCGCAAATATCCCGAAACTACCGAATGGGGTATCGGTTGGGTACCTCTCGGAGGCTACTGCACTATCGATGGTATGGCCGACGAAACTACCGACGCTTCTATGCTCTCGGCCGAAGTAAAACCTTGGGAATTCCGTTCTCGCCCAGCATGGCAACGTATGTTCATCATCGCTGGTGGCGTACTCATGAACTTCATCACAGCTGCCATCATCTATGCCATGATGCTCTACACTTGGGGCGAAAGTTATATCCCTACACAAGAAGCCTGCCTCGGCTATGACTATTGCCAAACAGCTCTCAACAATGGCTTCCAAAATGGCGACCGCATACTCACTGTCGATGGCGAAACTATCGAAGACGAACGTGATATTGTCAACAAAATCGTAATCGAAGGCAAATGCAACATCGTAGTTCTCCGCAATGGTGAAGAGGTAAATATCACTCTTCCAAAGAACTTCGGCGAACAAATAGTAGCTGCCAACGATGCAAAATTGACATTCCTACGTATGCCTTTCGTCGTAGGAACCATCGCCCCTAACACTCCAGCAGAAAAGGCTAATTTACAACCAAACGACAGCATAGTCGGCATCAACAGCCTTTCTCTCCCTGCCTATAGTGATATCGTAACAGAGTTAGGCAAACACAAAAACGAAACCATCACCCTCGACTTTGTGCGTGCCGATTCTCTTATGCACACCGCTATCACTCTAACCGAAGATGGCAAAATCGGGGTACAAATAAAAGACCCTTCTTCATATTTCAAAGCAAAACAGATTAAATACGGATTCTTCGAATCTTTCCCTGCAGGTATTATCAAAGGTTGGGAAGGCTTAGTTAGCTATATCAAGCAATTCCGCCTTGTCTTCACCAAAGCCGGAGCTCAATCGGTCGGAGGCTTTGTTGCTATCGGCAATATGTTCCCATCTACTTGGGATTGGAGCATATTCTGGAGCTTCACTGCATTCATCTCTATTGCTTTAGCTTTTATGAATTTCCTCCCTATCCCAGTGCTCGATGGTGGCTATTTCCTTATGCTCATCTACGAAATGCTCACAGGTCGTAAACCAAGCGACAAATTCATGGAAGTAGCATCTAACATCGGCATGTTCCTACTCCTTGCCCTACTCATCTTCGCCAACGGCAACGACCTCATCAAACTTATATTAAGAAAATTTTAAATAATGCACAATTCACAATGCATAATTCATAATTAATCTTCAGCATTAAATCATTCTATAATTATGAATTGTGAATTGTGAATTATGAATTGAATAAATAATGGTTTACTTACAAGTAGAAAATCTCACCAAATCTTTTGGCGACCGCCTACTATTCGAAAATATCAGTTTTGGTATCGACCAAGGGCAACGAGTAGCTCTCATTGCCCAAAATGGCACGGGCAAAACTACCCTACTCAACCTACTCACTGGTCGCGAATCTCAAGACAGTGGCACTATTACCTATCGTCGCGATATCCGTGTTGGTTGTCTTACCCAAGACCCCGACTTCCAGCCTGGCATGACCGTGAGTCAAGCTTGCTTTGCTTCTGACAACGATGTAGTCAAAGCCATTGCTCACTACGAAAATCTTATCGAAACCCATGCCGACGACCCCGCTTATAGCGAAGAAATCCAAATCGCTATGGCAAATATGGACCGTCTCAATGCTTGGGACTATGAAGTACGCATCAAGCAAATTCTTGGTAAACTCAACATACACAACCTTGAGCAACCAGTAGAACAACTATCGGGTGGACAACAAAAACGCTTAGCTCTTGCTAACGTACTCATCACCGAGCCCGACCTAATCTTGCTTGACGAGCCTACCAACCACCTCGATCTCGAAATGGTTGAATGGCTCGAAGATTTTCTCAACCACTCAAAGATGACCATCCTCATGGTCACTCACGACCGCTATTTCCTCGACAATGTCTGCACCGATATTCTCGAAATAGACCAACATCAACTTTTCCACTACAAAGGCAACTATAGCTACTATCTCGAAAAACGAGATGCTCGCATAGCCAATTTCAATGCCGAAACTGCCCGTGCAAAGAATCTCTATCGCACCGAACTTGATTGGATGCGTCGCCAACCTCAAGCACGTGGTCATAAATCTCGCTCTCGCATCGATGCGTTCTACGAAATCGAGCAACGTGCCAAACAGCGTATTGCCGAAAAACAAGTCTCTCTTGGTGTTAAATCAGCATATCTCGGCTCTAAAATATTCGAAGCACAATATATTAGCAAGGCCTTTGGCGACTACAAGATTCTCGATAATTTCTACTACAACTTCTCTCGCTACGAAAAACTCGGCATTGTAGGCAAAAATGGCACAGGTAAATCTACCTTCCTCAAGATGCTCCTTGGCGAAGTTGCTCCCGATAGTGGTCGTTTCGATATTGGCGAAACCGTAAAATTTGCCTATTATAGCCAATCAGGCATACAGTTCAACGATGGCATGAAGGTTATTGATGCTGTGCGCCAAATAGCCGAAGAGGTAGATTTAGGAGGTGGTCGCAAAATGACTGCTACTCAGTTCCTCAATCACTTCTTATTTCCTCCTGAAAAGCAACACGACTACATCGCCAAACTCTCTGGTGGCGAACGTCGCCGACTATATCTATGCACCGTGTTGATGCGTAGCCCTAACTTCATCATTCTCGACGAGCCTACCAACGACCTCGACATTGCAACACTCAACGTACTTGAGGACTATCTAATCAACTTCAAGGGGTGTGTCATCGTTGTCAGTCACGACCGTTTCTTTATGGATAAGGTAGTTGACCACATGCTCGTATTCCAAGGCGATTGCAAAATCAAAGACTTCCCAGGCAACTACACCGACTACCGTCAATGGAAAGAACTCAAAGATGAGGAAGAACGCGAACTTGCCGAATTAGAAAAAAAATCTAATCAACACAAACAAGCAACAACACAGCAACCTAAAAACAGCAACACAGAAGGCAAACGCAAACTCTCCTTCAACGAAAAACGCGAATACGAACAGCTAACTAAAGATATAGAATCACTCGAAAAAGAGAAAGCCGAATTAGAAACAGCTCTTGCCTCTGGCACTCTTTCAAACGACGAATTAGTACAAAAGTCTCAACGCTTCCAAGAAGTAACCGACCTACTCGACGAAAAAGAACTCCGCTGGCTCGAACTCGACGAACTAAACTAAGTATTATGAAAAGATTATTTCTCTCACTATTGTGCATCATAAATTTTGCATTGTGCATTAATCTAAATGCCCAAGAAAAAGAATTTCGCGCCTCTTGGGTCGCTACGGTATGGAATATCGATTGGCCTACAACAAAAATCTCAAAAGAAGGTAACGCCACTCAAATAGCTGCCCAAAAAGCCGAGTTAATAACTATCATCGAACGTGCCAAACAAGGCAATCTCAATGCCATAATGCTCCAAGTGCGCTCTCATGGCGATGCTCTCTACGCATCATCATACGAGCCATGGTCAAGCGCACTAACAGGCACTCGAGGCACTAATCCTGGCTACGACCCATTAGCTTTTGCCATTGAAGAAGCCCACAAACGCGGCATCGAACTTCACGCTTGGATTAACCCTTACCGCATCGGCGAATATCCTATCAATGCCCCTCAAGTCAAAGACTCTTGGCGCATAGGCACTGGCTCGTCTGCATTCCTCGACCCAGGCAATCCCGATGTCCGCAAACTCACTCTCGACGTTATCACCGAAATCATTACAAAATACGACATTGATGGCATCATCTTCGATGACTACTTCTATAAATCAATGCCCGACAATGCTTATGCAGCAAACGAAACTCACCAAACCACAGCCAATAATCCTCACGACCTCGACATAAACGATTGGCGCCGTGAAAATGTAAATATACTTATAAAATCTGTACTTGACAGCGTACAAGCCCACAAACCATACCTCCGTTTCGGTATCGGTCCTTTTGGCATTTATAGCACCAAAACTCGCTATGTCTACAACGAGAACCATACATCTTACGATAAAATCACTCCTGCATCAGGCATATCTGGTCAAGATGCCTACTCGGCTCTCTATTGCGATGCTGCAGCTTGGCTCAAACGTGGCTATATCGACTATATTTCGCCTCAACTCTATTGGCCTTCGCTCGCATCAAGTCCAAAATATAGTTCAGGACAAGACTATGCAACCTTATGCGAATGGTGGAGCGATTTGGCTAGTAAATACAACCGTCCTCTATTCACTAGTAATGACGTAGCCGAAAATAGCGGAGGTCGCTTCAATCCTCCTGCTGATATCACAAACCAAATCAATGTCAACCGCGAAGACAACAAAGCCAAAGGCACTATTTTCTACAACAACACCTATTGGCAAAATCGTGATGGCAAAAACACCTATTTCAATAGCAACGACGAAGGCTATCACACCTACCTACCTGAGCATCATTTCCAACACATTGCACTTTGGCCATCAATCTCTTGGCGTCGTGCGCCATCTGCTCCAGATGTAACAAATCTTACTCTCGACAAAAATCAACACACACTCACATGGGATTGCTCTAAAGAGAATTATCGATTTGCTATATATTGCTACGACAAAGATTTATCTCAAAGCAAAGGCTGTATCCCCGAAAATTTATTAGGCATTACATATTCTACCGAATTTAACACTCTCAAACACAACGACCTCTACGAAGGCAAGATTTGGAATGTAAAAATAATCGACCGATATGGAAATATTTACTCTGGGGCAAAAGTAGAAACCGACGAATCCCAAGACCCAACTTCTACACAAACAACAATTTCAACACCTGCGCTACCAATCTACAACACCCCTGACGGAATACGAATCGAACTAGAAAAACGCAGTAAAATCGCAATCTACAACACCAGCGGACAAATCGTTTATAAAAAAACAACAAACAACACAATAAACATAAACAACCTTCCAAAAGGCATATACATTATACAAATCAACAACCAAACACAAAAAGTAATCATATAAAAAAATAGGCACAAAACACATTGTGCCTATTTTTTTTAATCATCACAAAAGCAATGCCTAAATATCCGTGCTGCCGTTTGCGGGAAACATAAATAACGTCAGTTCGATATAAAACTCCGCATAGCATCTGTGTCATCCGTAGAGTGATTTATTGCGATAAGTGAGAGCAGAGTCAAGCCTGCTTGAACTATGCCGAACGAACCAACGGTCTTGAGCCGAATGGCGAAAAATGCAATAATCACGACCGAAGGGAGTAATTTGACGTAGTCAAAGAGCGAATTTTGTTATAAGTAAGGTTTTATAACCTAAGCAAAACAAAATCTTGAGCGTAGTGAAAAATTATTAAATCCGAACCAACGGTCTTTGAACCGAAGGTGAAAAAATGGCAAAAATCAATAAAATCTGTGTTATCTGTGGGAAATAAACAAAAGACAAACAAAATTTCC
>JAFYMM010000003.1 GCA_017550055.1 Paludibacteraceae bacterium | reverse complement strand
TACCCCTATGCTTCGTCGTGTTAAAGTGCCTAATACAAGCTATGGAGAGGACTATGCACTTGGTCTTCGTTTCTCTCGTCAATATCAAATAGGCCGTATTTACTCTTCATTGTATCTCTGTCGTCGTTGGGATGGCAACTCAGATGCAGCTCTTAGTATTGAAAAAATCAATGCTAACAACCTTTACAAAGACAAAATCCGTACAATGGAGCTTCTCGCTCGTATTGAAATGAATAAAAAATAAAATTAACAGTCAACAGTCAATAGTCAACAGAAATAAATGCCGAATGGGCATTGTTGACCATTGATTGTAGACCTTTAACCTTTAATAAATCATGCAAAAAAAACTTATTGAATGCATACCTAATTTTTCTGAAGGTCGCGATTTAGCTGTAATTAAAGAAATTACTGACGTAATTGAAAAAGTAGAAGGTATCAAACTTCTTGATGTTGACCCAGGCGAAGCAACAAACCGTACTGTTGTTACTTTCGTAGGCGAACCAGAACAAGTTATGGAAGCTGCTTTCCAAGCAGTTCGTAAAGCCGCAGAACTTATTGATATGCGTAATCACCACGGCGCTCACCCACGTATGGGTGCAACTGACGTTTGTCCTCTCGTTCCAGTTGCTGGTGTAACTCTCGAAGAATGTGCAGAATATGCTCGTAAACTCGGTAAACGTATCGGTGATGAACTTGGTGTGCCTGTATATGCTTATGAAGCAGCAGCTTTCACACCTGCTCGTCGTAATCTCGCTGTTTGTCGTAAAGGTGAATATGAAGCTCTTAGCCAACGTTTTGGTGTAGCTGAAGAAAACCCTGATTTCGGTCCAACTGTATGGGATGAAAATACTGCTCGCACTGGTGCTACAGCTGTAGGTGCTCGTGATTTCCTTATCGCAGTTAACTATAACCTCAACTCTACATCTACTCGTCGTGCTAATGCTATCGCATTCGACGTTCGCGAAAAGGGTCGTCCTATGCGCGAAGGTGGTTCGCCAGTAGGCAAAGTGATGAAAGACGAAAACGGTAAAGATATCATGATTCCTGGTACTCTCAAAGGTACTAAAGCTATTGGTTGGTTCATCGACGAATATGGCATTGCTCAAGTGTCAATGAATATCACTGATATCAAAACTACTCCTCTTCATGTTGCTTTCGACGAAGTATGCCGTTGTGCTGCTAACCGTGGTTTGCGTGTAACTGGTGCTGAAATCGTAGGTCTTGTGCCAAAATCTACACTTATCGAAGCAGGTAAATATTTCTTGCGCAAACAACAACGCTCTGTAGGTCTTCACGACGAAGAAATCATCAAGATTGCAGTTAAATCAATGGGCTTGGACGACCTCAAACCATTCAACCCAGAAGAAAAAGTTATTGAATATCTCATTGAAGACAAAACTAAGAAAAAACTTGTCGATATGACATGTACTGGTTTTGCTCAAGAAACTGCAAGCGAAAGTCCAGCACCTGGTGGTGGTTCAATCTCTGCTTATATGGGTTCACTCGCTGCTGCTTTGGCTACTATGGTGGCTAACCTCTCTTC
>JAFYMM010000369.1 GCA_017550055.1 Paludibacteraceae bacterium | reverse complement strand
CGGACACCGATTTCGCGGTTGCGAAGGTCGAGTTTGCGAACTGCAGAAAGCAATGTTGCTACATGCTCATCTGGCACTACTGTAATTACTGCCGAGTTCATCTCTGGCCATGTGTGAGTTCCACGACGAGGTTCGCCTGTGTTAGATCCACGACCTTGAACTTGTTCGAAGAACGTAAAGCCACGAATACCCAATTCGTCGAGCATGAATTCTACACGCTCTGTGTTGGCTTGGTTGAATACTATTAATACTGATTTCATATTTTTAGTGTGGAATGAGGAGTGAAGGGTGAGGAGTTGTTATACTCCTCAAACTTTTACACCATTATTTTTTTACTATTTCAAAAAAAATCAACAACATAATTGTTAATTTTCTTCTGGCATATCGTTTTCGTCGATTTGCATGAAGATGAAGTTTTTGCGGTTTTCAGCCTCTTTGTTGCGGTCGCCGTGACGGCTGGTGATAGCGTAAAGAATTGGTACGATAACCAAAGTTACGATTGTAGATACCAAAAGACCACCAATAACGACAATACCAAGAGGTTGCCACATTTCAGAGCCTTCAGATTGACTCAATGCCATTGGCACCATACCAAGAACAGTTGTAAATGCTGTCATCAATACAGGGCGAAGACGTGATTGACCTGAAAGAGCGATTGCTTCGTTGAGTTCATAGCCACGCTCACGCATAAGGTTGATATAGTCGACAAGCACGATACCATTCTTCACTACGATACCAATCAACAATACGACACCAAGTGCACCAATCATATCGAGAGATACGCCTGTAATATACAATGCCAAGATAACACCAGGGATTGCCATTACGGCTGCAGACATGATGATAAGCGGTTTCATAAAGTCTTCGAATTGCGATGCCATAACGATATACACAAGCAAGACAATAAGCGCTAACAACATACCCATATCGGCAAATGTTTCTTGTTGGTCTTCGTAAGTACCACCTACATTCACATTTACGCCTTGAGGAATTTCGGTTTGATCAATAACAGTTTGAATTGTTGCAGCCAATTCACCAAGAGAAACACCTTCTGGAGTAACAGAAACAGTTACGATACGTTGACGAGATTTGCGTTTGATTTCAGGTGGACACCAATACTCTTCGACCTTAGCCAATTCGCTAAGTTTCACACGTTGTCCCATAGCATCAACAAGAGTGAAATCCTTGATATCGGTCATACTATCGCGATATTTTTCTTGGAGACGAACCACGATATCGTACTCTTCACCATCTTCTTTTAAATAACCTGCTGTGAAACCATTAACACGGTTACGAACATACATTGAAACAGCAGATGTTGACAAGCCATGACGTGCGAGTTTTTCTTTGTCAAAGATAATTTGCAATTCGGCACGGTCTTCTTGACGGTCGATATTGATGTCACGAGCAGATGAAATAGCCTTGAATTTATTTTTCAAATCTTCGGCCAAGCGGTTGGTTGTATTAAAGTCGTAACCATAGATTTCAACCGATACAGTATTTGAGTTGCCACCGCCACCCATACCACTTGAAGCAGCAACAGTGTAGTTAATTACCTCTGGAATTTCGTTCAATACACCACGAAGCGATTCTGCGATTTGCCAAATTGTACGTTCACGTTCCCATTTTTTAGGGCAACGAATTGTCATCGAAATCTTATTATTTGTTGAAGATGAGAACAATGAGCTAATACCACCTTCGTCGTCAGAACCTACAGATGTAGAAATCAAGATAATTTCAGGTGCTACTTCTTGGAATTTTTGCTCAATAAGGCGAGCCATACGCATTGACTCTTCGACACGAGTACCACGTTGAAGTTCGATAGTTGCACTCATACGACCATTATCTTGTTGAGCCATAAAGTCGGTACCAATTTGACCTGTAAGAGCAGGTATCAACGATAGGCCAAAGAATGCTATAATAGCAAGAATAGTAATAGTTTTGTGATTCAAACACCAACGAAGTACATTAGCATAAACGTAGTCAACTTTGTCGAGGAAACTTACCACATATTTTTTATACCAACCTTTGTGTTGTTCTTCTTTGATAAGGTGACCTTTTTCGTCAACACGAACTTTACGTGCTTTCAAAAGTTTAGAACAAAGCATTGGAGTAAGCGAAATAGCCACAACTGTTGACACACAACATACGATTGTCACAATCCAACCCAACTCTTTGAACAAGATACCTGCTTGACCACCAATCATTGTCAACGGCACGAATACCGCCACGATTACCAATGTGGTTGCGATAACTGATACCCACACCTCGTTGGTTGCATAGATAGAAGCTTCACGAGGATTAGAGCCACGCTCGATGTGTTTTGTGATGTTTTCCAATACCACGATGGCGTCGTCCACCACCATACCGATGGCCACGTTGAGCGAACAGAGCGAAATGATGTTGAGCGAACTATCTGTCATCAACAAGTAGATGAACGCAACGAGCAATGAAATTGGAATTGTTACAGAAATAATAAACGCAGCACGCCATTCGCCAAGGAAGAATAATACCACCAAAATAACGAACAACAATGCATAACCTACAGACTCGATCAAACCATTAATCGCATTTTTAATTTCAGTTGATGAGTCGTAGATATTCTGAATTTTAATATCAGGAGGTAAAGTTTTTTCGATACGAGCTAACTCTTCACGTACATCTTCGGCAATTTGCACGGTGTTAGCACCAGTTTGTTTCATAACCACAAGACGCACACCATCGCGACCATTGATTTTTTCGTCGAGAGTTACGTCTTTAATAGTATCACGCACCTCGGCCAAATCGCGTACATAGACTTGTTTGCCTTGTGCTGTAGTAGATACCACGATATTGTTCATCTCACTACTTTCGACATACTCACTTTGAACGCGAAGTTGGTATTGCTCTTTACCCATTTTCACAGAACCTGATGCAAGGTTGAGGTTGTTGCCACTAACGGCATTACCTACTTGTTCTACAGAAAGTCCGTAAGCATCAAGTTTTTGTGGGTCGAGGTCAATATAAACATAACGTTTTGGAGCACCACCCAACGACAAGTTACCGATACCATCGATACGATTCAATACATTGACAACTTGGTCGTCAAGAATTTTCTCCAAACCAGGATAGCTCTCTTCTGCCGTAATAGCATATTGCATAATAGGCATTGACGAAGTGTTGAATTTGAAAATCAACGGACGGCTTACAGCATCGGGCAAGTTGTCATACACCATATCGATAGACGAACGGATGTCGTTCACTGCTTCATCAAGATCGTAACCCCATTCAAATTCAAGGATAACAAGCGAAATATTATCTTTACTTGTTGATGTAATCTCTTTCAAACCCTCTACAGAGTTAAGACTATTTTCGAGCAATTTACTCACATTTGTTTCAATTTCCGAACTATTGGCACCAGCATATGAGGTCATTACCGAGATATATGGAGGCTCCATTTCTGGAAATTGGTCGATAGGCAATCTCATATATGAGAATACACCTAATATCATCACAGCCACAAATACCAATGCTGTG
>JAFYMM010000368.1 GCA_017550055.1 Paludibacteraceae bacterium | reverse complement strand
CTTGGTAGTATTCTTTGTTCTTTTGAACGAGTTTACGATAACGGAGAATTTGAGTATCGCATTGTGTTTGGTCGTAACCTACGAACTCAATATAACCTTCGCGCACAACCACCCAGTCGCCAGTTTCAACAGCAGCAGCATTACGTGCACGGTCTTTTTGTTTTTGCATTTCGGCATTAAATGCCTCTACGTCCAACGAAAGTGCGTTCTCTTTAAGAATCAACTCTGTAAGGTCAAGAGGGAATCCGTAAGTATCATACAATGTGAAGGCATCTACACCGCTGATTTCTGTTTTACCAGCATTTTTAGTCTCTGCCATCACACGGTCGAGAAGACGAATACCAGTTTCGAGTGTACGGAGGAATGAATCTTCCTCTTCTTTGATAACCTTTTCGATAAGAGTTTGTTGCGCACCAAGTTCAGGATAAGCCTCGCCCATATTGTCGATAAGCGCAGGGATGAGTTTATACATAAACGCTTGGCGTTGGCCAAGGAATGTGTAACCATAACGCACAGCACGGCGCAAGATACGACGGATTACATAACCAGCTTTAGCATTAGATGGCAATTGACCATCGGTAATAGCAAATGCGATAGTACGAATGTGGTCAGCCACTACGCGCATAGCCACATCCACTTTGTTGTCTTTGCCATATTCAGCACCACAAATTTCGCCTACAGCCTTCAAAAGTGGTTGGAATACGTCGGTATCGTAGTTTGAAGTTTTGCCTTGTACAGCCACACAAAGACGCTCAAAGCCCATACCAGTGTCGATTACTTTGTTAGGAAGTGGCTCGAGTGAACCATCTGCTTTGCGGTTGTATTGCATGAACACGTTGTTCCAAATCTCAATTACTTGTGGGTGGTCGCCATTCACAAGGTCACGACCATTGACTTGTGCGCACTCTGCATCAGAACGAAGGTCGATATGAATTTCAGAACAAGGACCACAAGGACCTGTGTCGCCCATTTCCCAGAAGTTATCTTTTTTGTTACCATTGATAATGCGGTCAACAGCAATATATTTAGCCCAAATGTCGGCAGCTTCGTTATCGCGTTCAAGACCTTCGGCAGGCGAACCTTCGAATACTGTAACATAGAGGCGGTCTTTGTCGAGTTTGAGCACTTCTGTGAGATATTCCCAAGCCCAAGCAATAGCCTCAGCTTTGAAATAGTCGCCAAACGACCAGTTGCCCAACATCTCAAACATAGTGTGGTGGTAAGTGTCGTGACCTACCTCTTCGAGGTCGTTATGCTTACCGCTCACGCGCAAACATTTTTGCGAGTCGGCAACACGTGGATATTTGATAGGGTCGTTACCCAAAATGATGTTTTTGAACTGATTCATACCTGCATTGGTAAACATCAATGTAGGGTCACCTTTAATGACCATAGGTGCAGAAGGTACGATTTTATGCCCCTTAGAAGCAAAAAAATCAAGGAACGATTTACGAATTTCTTTTGATGTCATAGTTATTTAATGCATAATGCATAATGCACAATTCATAATCTACCTTTCGGTATTAATAAATTATGTTTTATGATGTTATTTTACCTTGGGATAATATAATAATTTAACGTGCAAAGTTACAAAAATTTCTTTAATTATACAACCCTCCTCGCCCACCCTCTATAGACAAAAAAATAGGGACGCAAAACCTTGCGCCCCCATAATTTATTGTTATAAGTAATAACTCTTATTTAACAGCCACTTTAGCAACAGCTTTTGCAGTACGAACTACATAGATGCCACTTGCAAGACGACCGTTCATATTTGTAACGTTTTGACCTGTAATTGTGAAGATTTGGAATTCACCTTCTGTTACGATCATGCCGTTTTCAACATAAAGGTCAGTGATAGTAGTGTATTCTACATTGTCGATAGTAGGAACTACAACAGATTCTGGATTCAATGGTTGGATAGAAGCTGTTTGACCG
>JAFYMM010000367.1 GCA_017550055.1 Paludibacteraceae bacterium | reverse complement strand
GGTGTTCTACAAAGGCAAACAAATTGCCGATGGCGATTTGACACTCAACCAATTGAACGAAAAAACAACAAAAGAAGTGAAAAAAGCATCTGCTGATGCTCTCAAAATTAAGGGTAGCACAAAAGTGGGTGATGCCGAAAAACTCTTTGATGAAACATTTGGGGTAACAGTCCAAATCAAAGACAAAGCAGGCAAAATCCTCGTTCCAAACGAAATCACAATCGGCAAAGCCGCTCGTGGCGAATATTAACAATAAACAAGTTTTATAATTATGGCAAAAAAATCAGTTATTGCAGGCGAATATATCTTGTCAGTTTTGGATAATGGTAGTATTGAAGTTTATCGTATTTACGACAATGTAAAAGGTGCTCTTCGTGAAGTCGCAGAAAAAGAAGGCTTCGAATACGATGCAAATTGGACAACTCGTCAATTTGGTTCAAAATTAATCGATTTCTTGGCTGAAAAAAAGTGAATTTTTCGATAAAGGCATTCGGGCTTGATCGCCCGTTTGCCTACAAATAAGCAAAAAGTATAATGGAAAATAAAGATAATAAGCAATTTTTATATGATATTTTTGACAAAATATCATCGTATGAATCAGATAATTCTGGTTATTCTCTTGGTAAATTGGCTATTCAGAAAGTATTTGAGGCAACTAATACTTATTCTGTTGAAGATATATTAGCACGTCTTACAATTATTGATAGTATGTATTCTACACAAATGAATCGTAGGTACTATGGATTAGAAGAATTGGCAGAGGTTTTATCAGAAATAAATAAAAAGCAAAATCTTGCGGAGGCATTTTTAGGCTTTCTTAATGATAAAGATTTAAGTAGATTTCAAATAAGAGGAAAAGCAACAGATTTATTTGCTGAAAAGTATGGAATAGGTAAAAATGGAGAAGATAAAGGTTTAGCTGTTTCTTTGATTAGTAAATATGCTTATTTCGAAACAAGATACCAATTCCCTATTTATGATTCGATAGTTAGAGAGATGTATCCTCGTGTTTGGAGTTATTGTGGATTTCCGCAAAAAGAAATGCCTCAAATAAAAACAAATGATATTTGTAGTTTTATTGATGCTATTGATATATTGATTGGTAAGTTAAACTACAAGACAATTAATTATGATTTCTTAGATAGGGTGTTGTGGTATGTTGGCAAAATACAACGAGGCAATTTGTCTTTAATTCTTAGTAGAACGGAGTATGAGGCTTTTGTGAAAAAGTATTCTCAAAAGGTAAAAAAGAAAGAAAAAGAGGTAAATGAATTTATTTTTGATATAGTAGGTGTTGATTTGAAAACATTGCCATTGCAACAAAAAAGTGGTATTATTTATGATTTTTTTGTGTTAGCAAAAAAACTTAAGTAATTTACAAAGAATAAAAGGACGTAGCCGAAAATCCTAAAAGAGTAGGCGTTAACTAACTAAAAATTTATTACTATGGCTGAAATTGCATTGAAAGGTAACATGAAAGTGAAAACCTTGAAAAACGAATTCAAAAAAGCTTTTGGTTCAACTCTTCGCGTTTACAAAAGCATAACTTGCAAAGGTGCATTTGCTGACGATGAAGCTACTTTGGCTTCTATCCGTGCTAAAGACGCTAAAGGTGGCGAACTCGCAGTAGGTGGTAACATGCAAGTGGGTAACTTCGAGAAAAAAGTTGCTGAAATGTATGGTATCGGTGTTCAAGTTGCTAACGCAGACGACTCTGCTTTGGCTGATAACTCTGTTACTCTCGTTGCTGCAGGTAAATAATTAGCAAAAAAAATTAAGGCACTCGGGCTTGACCGCCCGAATGCCTACCAATATAAAAATATGTTCTTTGAAAAAATTGTAGAGTAGAATTAGAGAATATCATCCAATGATAATGCGCATAATTCCAGTTGATACGATTGCAATTCAGGGTAAACTGACAAGAAATAATCCGCTTTCGTACGAAGCAATTCCATGTCAATGTTTTTTGCTTGACGCTTAATTTCGCCGATGCGCAGAGTTTTGTCTATTTCATTCACTAAAATAATATCTATTTCGTTTTCGCCTTTGCGATTCCAATAGTTGCCTATTGTGGTATATTGATGACTTTCGATTGCTTGCTGACGGAAATAACGCTCTAATATCTGACCTGAAAAAGTAGGGTAATCGCGCATAAACACCTGTTTAAGCAACTCGATATTGCCCGATTCTATATAGTTGATATGCTTATAGATAAATCTGAACCAACATGTTAGGAAGTTGTCAGCGATATAGTATTTCACTGTTTTTGTCGATGGTTTGCTGAATATAGGTCGAATTTGACGGATGATATTAAAATCTCGCTCCAATCGAGCTAAATGACCTCCAATTTCTTGAATTCCGATTGCGTTGGAAATGTCGCCACGGCTATTTATGCCTCGTGCAATACATTCTAAAATCGAAAAATAGATGCTATAATCTTTGCCAAACTCCTCTATCAGTAGGTTTTTGCCTTCGCTAAGAAACAACGAATTTTCGCGGAAGATATAGTCAACCATCTTTTTGAATGTTACAGCTCGTGCATTCATCAACAGCTCGACATACCAAGCAACGCCACCTGTGAACGTGAACAACGCCAATAAATCTTCGGCAGTATAATTAGGATTATGGTCTGCTAGAATCTCTCTGAGCGTGTCGGTTCTAAACGACTGAAGGTGAATGATATTGCTCGCTCGTGAAAATAGAGGCTCTTTTTCGTTTTCGAAAATATGGTGCATCATCGAGTATATACTACCACTTGCCAATAAATTTATGCGACTTTTGTCTTTGTTCAAGTCCCAGACTCGTTGTATATCACCAATAATTGATTTGTCAATATTCACAAACTCTTGAAATTCGTCGATGATGAGTGTAAATGGTTGTAATGCAGAGATGCGCATTAAGTGTTCTAACAGGTCCGCAAAGCGATTGTAATTGCCAATAGGCATATTCAGTGCTTCTGATGCTTCTGCTGCGAATTGGTTGCACAATATGCTTTCGCTTTTGCGCGATACGAATAGATACACGCATGGCATATTTTCAGTTGCTCGTAGCAGTAACTTTGTTTTCCCAATGCGGCGACGACCAGTTAGCACTGTCATTTGTGACGTGCTTTGCGATAGTTGAGCAATCTCTTGTAGTAGTTCTAATTCATTTTCTCTATTATAGAATTTCATAGCATTTGAATGTTGTTATAGTTATAGTAATGAATATTACCGTAATGGTGGTTACTATAATTTTGATGCAAAGATAGTGCAATTATTTGATATACACAATTATTTGTTGTGATATTTTTATTGTGATAAAGAAAAATATTCAAATTGTATAACTTTTTGCTTAATAAAACAAGCAATTTTACAAAAAATCTGCTTAATAGAATAAGCAAATTTATATAAAAATTGCTTAATGTAATAAGCAAAATTACAAATATAGACTGAAAAAGATATTTTTCCATAGGTGCAAGTAAACTGCTCCGAAGTAGAGTGACATATTTATTAACCTTTAAATCTAAAAAAATATAAGTAAAGAGTATTACCGCAAAAAAATTATTGATTTGCGTGCCGATTTGGCTAAAGAAAAAGAAGAAAAGAAACGT
>JAFYMM010000049.1 GCA_017550055.1 Paludibacteraceae bacterium | reverse complement strand
GGTCTGAAAAACGAGGGACAACACCTCTTCGAGGTATATTTCCATTATTGTCTACTAGATTTTTTGAAAAAGTCTTGCATATATCAAGAATTTTTCGGAAATTTGAAATTAAGTTGTGCATGATGGAGATTTTTAACTTTATTTTTTTTGTTTTCACTATAAAGTTACTAAAAATCAACGATATGCGCAACTTTTTTTGTAATTATTTTTATTATTTTGTTTTATTTTTTACTATTAAAATTTAAAAATTAATTCCGCCAACGGGTATATTATTATAATTTGCAAAGGTAATAAAAAAAAGTTAAAACAGCAACAATAGTTTTAGGATAGCAAAAAAAGTCCCTATTGGTTGGTTTTGAAATAATCAACTAATGGGGACTTATTGTATTTTTGCGTATATTTTGAGGGGTAGGGTAAACCTAAGGGGTAGGTATCTCTATCTTACACTTATATAGATAAAGTTTTATTGTATTTTTGCTTTAAATTTTGATGTTGAATTTGTCGGCGGATTTCCAGAATGGGAGGCGGTTGCGGACTTTGTCGAGATATGCCATGTCGATTTCTACGGTGCGGGTGCCGGCTTCCCATTCGTCGAATGAGGCGAGGCATTTGCCTCGTGGGTCGAGCATCACGGAGTGGCCATTGTGTTGTACGCTATAGGAGTCGGTGCCTATGGCATTGACGGCACAGACATACGATTGGTTCTCCATGGCGCGAGCTACTGTGAGTGCATCCCATGCTTCGATGCGGTCTTTTGGCCAGTTGGCTGTGTATATCAATACGTCGTATTCGCTACCTGAGAAGTTGCGACTCCACACAGGGAAACGAAGGTCGAAACAGATCAATACTCTGAATTTAACGCCACGGAATGTGACATCAAGGTGCTTATTGCCCGGAGTAAAGTGTTTTTGCTCGTCGCCAATGAATAGGTGGCGTTTGTCGGCAAATTCGATAGTGCCATCAGGTTGGCAGAAGAAGCCACGATTGTAGGATTTGCCATTTTCGGATGCCATGAAACTGCTGGCAATGGCAAAATTGCCCTCGCGCGCCCAGCGTTTGATGGCTTGAATGGCTTCGCCATCGGTGCCTTCGGCCAATTCGGGTTTGTCAACACTGAAACCAGTAGAAAACATCTCAGGGAATACGACAACATCGGTTTGTCCGTAGAGAGTTTTTACTATATTTTCAAAGGTGGTGAGGTTGGCTGTTTTATCGCCCCACACAATTTCTTGTTGTACTAATGTGATTTTCATTGTTTTTTTTGCCTAATAAGTTATATAATTTAATAGTTTCGATAGCCTCTTTGACATCGTGAACACGCAGGATGTTGGCTCCACGCTCGATGGCGAGGGTATTTAATACGGAGGTGCCATTGAGAGCCTCTGTGGCATCAATGTTGAGAGGTTTGTATATCATTGATTTGCGTGAAATGCCAACCAAGATGGGCGATTTGAAACATTCGAAAACATCCAATTCGCGAAGGAGAGTGTAGTTTTGTTCGACCGTTTTGGCAAAACCAAAGCCAGGGTCGATGATGATCTCTTTGTTGAATCCTTTTTCGCGTAGGATTGCGATTTTTTTTGCGAAATATTGTAGAATGTCAGACAGGAAATCGTCGTATTTAGTAAGAGACTGCATAGTTTGCGGGTCGCCTTTAGAGTGCATCAATACGTATGGCACCTGCAATTCGATGATTGCATCGAGCATATTTTCGTCCCATTCGAAGCCAGATACGTCGTTTATCATACCGACACCAAAATCTTTCACTGCCACGCGGGCAACATTGCCACGGAAAGTATCTATAGAAATAGGTATGTCGGGGAAACGGGAACGTATGGTGCTTAGAGCAAAAGCTACACGCTCGATTTCTTCTTTTTCGGTAACGACGTCGGCACCGGGGCGAGTAGAGTAGCCACCTATGTCTAATATCGAAGCACCATTTTCGATGGCATATTGAGCAGATTTTAATATAGACTCTTCGGTGTTGACCCTGCTATTTTTGAAAAAAGAATCAGGCGTTATATTGATTATTGCCATCACGATAGGATGGGAAGTGTCAATTATTTTTCCATCAAAGGCAATAAGTTTGTTGTAACTTGCGTTAATCATATAGGAATGTGTTATTTTTGACTGCAAATTTAGTCAAAAAAACTGACCTAAAATAATTTTTTGCTGTGAAAAGTAAAAAAACTTGTAAAAAATACTTGTTATGTCATAAATTATTGGTAAATTTGCGCTCGAATTCTATATTCCCTATGGGGTATAGTGTGATATTGTAAAAAAAATATAAATAATAAATATGAAGTCATTTAATAAATTATTGGTGTTGAGTAGCTTGTTGGTGCTACTCGTGTTTTCTGGTTGTAACTCTAACGGTAGACCAAAATTCAGTCAAGGTAACTCTAATACAACGGGTTGGGCTTACAATGATGCAAAGCAAGGCTTTTTTGATGTTCAAACAGATTTTCAACGTAAACTTCCTAATGGAATGGTTTATATTGATGTAGCAACTACTGTTCGTGGTCAAAATAGCGATATGCTTTCGGTTGTTAAAAACAATGCGAAAAAACGTGTAGCTGCTTCGGCATTCTATATGGACCAATATGAAGTAACTAACGTAGATTGGCGTGAATATGTGACTTGGTTGCAAAAGGTTTATAAACATAGACCTGATATAGCTGTTCGTGCTTTGCCAGATGAAACTGTTTGGCGTAAAGAGTTGGCTTATAATGAGCCTTACGTGCGCGAATATTATGTAAGCCCTGCATACAATAACTATCCAGTAGTTGGTGTTTCTTGGGTGCAAGCTACAGAATATTGCAAATGGCGTACTGACCGTTTGAACGAATTGCAACTTATCAATTCTGGTTTCATCCCTTATGTGCCACTTGACATCGTGAACTTGAAATTGCGTGAAAGACCAGATGATTCTAAATATTTTGTATTTACAACAAAATATGCACGTGATTATATAGCATTTATCAACAATGAAGAGAATATTGAAGAATTTGCAAACGAAGAGGGTGATGTTATTCGTTTCAAATCAAACTTCAAATCTTACGACTTGCTCGAAGGTGACTCTATCAATTTGAAAAAAATGAATGCACTTCTTAGTGGCGTGTTGTATGACTCAGAATGTCGTCTCCCAACAGAAGCTGAGTGGGAATATGCAGCTATGGGCTTGGAAACAGAAGTAGGTATTTATGACCAAACAAATGTTTATCCTTGGAAAGGTTCAGATTTGCGCGTTCTTGACGATAAAAAACACATTGGTGAGTTCAAAGCTAACTTCTTGCGTGGTAGAGGGGACCCTGTTGGTATTCAACTCAACGGAACATTGACATTGCCTGTTGGTTATTTTGGTATTCCTAATAACTACGGTTTGTATGACATGGCAGGTAACGTAAACGAATGGGTGAAAGACGTATATCGTGCAAATTCAGGAATCGTTGAAGAAATCAACTCTTATCGTGGTAACGAGTTTGAATCAGACTCATTGTATGCTGAAGAAATACTTAACAAACACTTCACTTACCTCGACCCAGCTATGCGTGATTCTATGCGTACAGTGTTGATTGCTGAACGTGGCATTACAAAAACAGGTGGTGACTATCGCAACTTCAAAGATGGTGATATTCAATCAGCTCTTGAAGGTGACTCTGCTAAGATTGAGTCGATATATAAAGATATGACTCCAATCGAAAAAGCAAATGCTATTTCTAACACAGCTCGCGTTTATAAAGGTGGTGGTTGGAATGACCGTGCAGTGTGGTTGAACCCAACACAACGTCGTTGGCTTGAAGAAAAAGCTTGTCGCAATGATATTGGTTTCCGTTGTGTGATGAGCATTGTTGGTGGTAAAGAATTTTAATGCTACTAATCTATAGGTAAAAATATGTATAACCAAAAAAGCACTTACTTCAGGTCGGTGCTTTTTTGCTTGAATATAAGAAATAAGTTTTTATGGAAAAAATTCAAAGAACAGTTATTGTTGATGCACTTAAACGTACAGATTATGGTGCAAAAGTGAATATTAAGGGCTGGGTGCGTACTCGCCGTGGTAATAAAAACGTTAGTTTCATCGCTCTCAACGATGGTTCTTCAATCAATAATATTCAAATCGTAGCCGATATTGCTAAATTTGGTGAAGAGTATCTTAAACCAATCACAACAGGAGCATGTATTTCGGTAAATGGTATTCTTGTTGAATCTATGGGTCAAGGTCAATCTGTTGAAGTACAAGCAGAGGAGATTGAAATTTATGGTACAGCAGACAATACTTATCCATTGCAAAAGAAAGGACATACGCTTGAATTCCTTCGTGAAGTAGCACACCTTCGTCCTCGTACAAATACGTTTGGAGCAGTGTTCCGTATCCGTCACCACATGGCTATGGCTATTCACACATTCTTCCACGAACGTGGCTATTTCTATTTCCATACACCACTTATTACAGCTTCGGACTGTGAGGGTGCTGGTCAAATGTTCCAAGTAACAACTAAAAATCTTTATAATCTCAAAACAAACGAAGAGGGCAAGATTGATTATTCAGACGACTTCTTTGGCAAACAAGCTTCGTTGACAGTATCAGGTCAGTTGGAAGGTGAGTTGGCAGCTATGGCTTTGGGTAAAATCTATACTTTTGGTCCAACTTTCCGTGC
>JAFYMM010000366.1 GCA_017550055.1 Paludibacteraceae bacterium | reverse complement strand
TTTGAAATGAAAGTGAAATTGGCACCTGGTTTAGCTGTTGTGAGCGAACATTGGTACACACAAAAAGATACTGACTACGACCACTATTATGACCCAACAACTAACACTATTTTCGGCTGTTATCTTAATGCATATCTCAATGCTGGTTTAAATCTCAATTTCCCTATCACCCGTAACTTTGCAATCAATAGCGAGATTGGTTTTATACACCTCAGCAATGGACGCACCTATATGCCAAATGTAGGCGCAAATATATTTTATGGCAGTGTAGGTATGATAGCAACAATCAATCCCGAAAAAGAAGAACGTAAACCTATCCAATTCCCTAATTTACCATATAAATGGAGTTTGAATATAACTGCAACAGCTGGTGCTCAAGCTTCACAAATAACTGACACACATAAATTTCTCATCGCATCATTCCACACAGGTGCAATATATAATGTATGCAATTGGTATGGTATAGGTGTAGGTGCTGATGTTTTCTTTAATGATGCAATTGACAAAAATACTACTCGCAATTTATATAGCAAGGACGACAGAATCAATTATACCATGAAAGATAAAATGCGCGTGGGTATGAGTTTGAATAACGAATTCCAATTTGGTGCGCTAACGGCTATTTTTGATTGGGGTGTATATCTCTATAACCCATCTCGCAACTATTTCTACGACTATGTAAGAGATTATTGTAAAGATGAATTAATAAAACGTCCTTTATTCTATAAATCATTAGGTGTTGGAGTAGATGAGGCTTTCCACTATTTCCGTTTCGGTGTGAAAGTTCGTGTATGGGACAACATCCATCTACAAGCAACTGCTAAGACACACTTGCAAATTGCCGAATATGTTGAGTTTGGCATAAACTACCAAATACCATTCCTTAAAGAAGATAAACGCAACGACAAAAGCATGATATTTCACCACAGAAAAGATTGGTGGAAAAAATAATAAAAAAAGACAGTATGTCATGACGCCCAAATTGCAGCAATGAGATTTAAGTTCCAGTCATTCAGTACACTTCTTACGGCTTAAATACTTTAGACGTTTTTACACACTTAAAAAAGAGGCTATGCCAAAATTTATATTTTGACACAGCCTCTTTTTATTATAAAATTAGACTTATCTGATAATTATTTTTTGTGTTTCGCCATTTGAAACCACCAAATAGACACCATAAGGCAATGTGATAACCGTAGATTGACCTGTGTATATCACTCGTCCAGCGATATCGAGTACATAATAATTGCCAGTAGCACCCTCAACATAAAGATTTTGATTTTGAGTGTAAAGCACAAGCGATTGCTTATGAACAATATCTTCACCAACATGCATATCTAATTCAAATTCAGCAACTAGAGTAATATCTGAAGTTAAGACGAACGTACGAGTCAATGTGGTATCGCCATCGGACCAGCTTACAAAATGATAACCATTATCAGGAATAGCAGAAATAGTCACTTCTGTGCCATGATTATATTTTCCAGCACCTACAACTGTGCCATTTTGACCCGACAATGTAACGGTATAGACATTAATTGCAAATTCGGCAGTAAGAGTAATATCAGAAGTTACTACAAGCATACGCATTGAAGTGGTATCGCCATCGGACCAACCAACGAAATGATAACCTTCGGCTGGAGTAGCAGTAATAGTGGCAACATCGCCATGTTGATATTTGCCGGCACCTGTTACCGTGCCATTTTCTGCCGATAATGTTACATTGTAAACATTGATTGCAAACTCGGCAGTAAGAGTAATATCAGAAGTTACTACAAGCATACGCATTG
>JAFYMM010000365.1 GCA_017550055.1 Paludibacteraceae bacterium | reverse complement strand
TGAATTGCCATTTGATTTAATTTCTGACACAGAACATACTTTGGTTGAAACATTTGGAGTGTGGGCTGAAAAGAAAATGTGTGGCAAAACATATATGGGAACCCTTCGAACAACTTTTATTTTTAATGAAGAAGGGGTAATTGAACGTATTATTTCGCCTAAAGAGGTGAAAACTGCAAATCATGCTGAACAAATTTTAAATAAATAATCTAATTTTAATATATTATGGCAGAACAAATTGAAAAAAAATCACCTTCGGCAGATAAATTGAAGGCATTACAGCTTGCTATGGAAAAAATTGAAAAAGAACATGGCAAAGGTACAATCATGAAGATGGGTGAAGATAATATTGAAGAAATAGGAGTAATACCCTCTGGTTCAATTGGCTTGGACTTAGCTCTTGGAGTTGGAGGTTATCCTCGTGGTCGTATTATCGAAATATATGGTCCAGAATCAAGCGGTAAAACAACATTGGCTATCCATGCAATTGCTGAAGCCCAAAAAGCTGGTGGTATTGCTGCGATTATTGATGCGGAACATGCTTTTGACCGTTTTTACGCAGAAAAACTTGGTGTTGACATTGATAATCTTCTTATATCACAACCTGATAGTGGAGAACAAGCTCTTGAAGTTGCAGACCAATTAATTCGCTCTTCAGCTATTGATATTATCGTTATTGACTCAGTAGCGGCACTTACTCCAAAAGCAGAACTTGAAGGAGATATGGGTGATAATAAAGTTGGTTTGCAAGCTCGCTTAATGAGTCAGGCATTGCGTAAACTTACAGCAAGCATCAATAAAACAAATACTACTTGTATTTTTATTAACCAATTACGTGAAAAAATTGGTGTTATGTTTGGTTCACCAGAAACGACAACAGGTGGTAATGCATTGAAATTTTATGCTTCGGTACGTATTGATATTCGCAAATCATCGGCTATTAAAGAAGGAGATAATGTATTAGGCAATCAAACAAAAGTGAAGGTTGTAAAAAATAAAGTAGCACCTCCTTTCCGCAAAGCAGAATTTGACATCATGTTTGGAGAAGGTATTTCATTGGCTGGCGAAATTATTGACCTTGGAGTAGAAGCTGGAATAATCAAAAAAGCAGGTGCATGGTTTAGCTATAATGACACTAAACTAGGTCAAGGTCGTGATGCAGCGAAGAAATTAGTACAAGATAATCCAGAATTACTTGAAGAACTTCAAGGTAAGATTATGGAGGCACTAAAAAAATGACAAGTAAAGAATTAGATTTTTTCAACTCTTAATTCTCTATTTTATCCCCAAAATTAAAAACCTTCAGTTCCCAACTTGTAATTTTCAGTTTTTAAATTATTATGAAAATCTTGTTCATCTGCCTTGGAAATATTTGCCGAAGTCCGATGGCAGAGACTATAATGAATAAATTGCTTGAAGAGCGTGGACTCTCCAAGCAATTTGTTATTGATTCGGCTGGACTAGAAGCCTATCATGAAGGAGAAAGAGCAGATTCTCGTATGCGTGCGCATGCTATACGCCATGGATATAATATCACTCATATTTCACGCCCTATGCGACGTGAGGATTGGGATGAGTGGGATATGATTGTTTGTATGGACGCTCAGAATCGTAGAGCTTTGAACAATAGAGCACCTTCGGCAGAACATTTTCAGAAGGTAACATTGGCAACTAATTATTGCGACAAACATTGCTTGGCAGATTGCGTGCCAGACCCTTATTATGGAGGCGAAGAAGGATTTGAATATGTGATTGATTTGTTAGAAGATGCTTGTGCAGGTCTGATAAATAGCATAGAAAAAGGAGATTCTTGAAGAATCTCCTTTTTTATATGTTAATATTAAAAACAAGTGAGAATACTCGAGCTCTAAGACTTTGGATTGATTGAGCTTCGAGAGCGCGGTTTATATTGTCAATATCAGACGTGAGAGGCTCGTGATGCGTGCCGGCACGCTTATCGAATGAGACAAATTTGTTATTAAATCCGATTGAATATTTAGCTTCGACAGAAAAACGAAGATATTCTGTGTAGAAGGTACATCCTATGCCAAATTCAGTAAAATAGTCAAGTTGTTTGAATAATATTGGATTTTCAGGGTCTTTGTCGATATTCCATTCTATATCCAAACCTCCACCTGCGAGGATATATGGTCTGCTATCAGCCAAACGAACAGCGTTATAACGGACATAAACAGGAATTCTTACGATATTAGAAGGGACGTCTTTATAACCATGAATTGAATTTGAATGAAAACGGTTTGAAGAAATTGAGCCTTCATAGAAAGTTACGTTATATTGTCCCATGTGAAAAGCAGGGGCAAGGCGTAGGTTAAAATAATTATTTAGTCGCATTTCACCGATAAGACCTACACTAAAACCCGGAATCCAAGTTCTGATTTCTGCACGTAAATTACTCTCCAGATTGTCTTTTATGCCGAAATCCATCATATTCATGCCAACAAAAGCACCATAGTGCCAACGTTTGTAGTCGGCAGTTAGCTGATTTTGTGCATATATATTTTGTATAGATGCAAATGTAAGTATTATGATTATTAGGCAGTAAATCTTTTTCATCGTTATTAAAACGAAATTATATAAAAATTATTGTATAAAATGTTTGCTATAACAAAAAATATGCGTAAATTTGCACTGCTAATTAGTACTAATAACAAATTAAAATTTTTAACAATGGCTTACGTAATTTCAGAAGATTGTATTGCTTGTGGTACTTGTATCGGTGAGTGCCCTGTTGAAGCTATCTCTGAGGGCGATATCTACAAAATCGACCCAGAAGTATGTACAGAATGTGGCACTTGTGCTTCAGTTTGTCCATCAGAAGCAATTCATCTTGGCGAATAATTCGCTAACGAAACAAAATCTAAAAACCGCTTGACATGTGTTAGGCGGTTTGTTTTTTTTAGAGCTTTTAGGTGTATTATAAAAGTGGCTGACAATATACTGTCAGCCACTTTTTGTATAGTGTTTTTGATTATTTGATTTCGAGAAGTTCAACTTCGAAGATGAGAGCAGAATAAGGAGCAATAAGTTCACCAGCACCACGTTCGCCATAAGCCAATTGGTAAGGGATGTAGAGGATGAATTTAGAGCCTACAGGCATGAGTTGAAGACCTTCTGTCCAACCTTTGATTACACCGTTGAGAGGGAATTCGATTGGTTCACCACGTTGCACTGAGCTATCGAATACTGTACCGTCGATGAGAGTACCATGATAGTGTACTTTTACTGTGCTTTCGGCAGTTGGTTTTTCGCCTTCGCCCATAGTTACTACTTCGTATTGGAGACCGCTTTCTGTAACGAATACGCCTTCACGTTTTGCATTTTCAGCTAAGAATGCTTCGCCTTCGGCAGCAAGTCCTTTATTTTTTTCAGCTTCTTTAGCTTCCATTGTTTTGTTGAGCCATTCAGTTGCGTCTTCTGCGTTCATAAGAACATTAGCTTCTTTTTTGAGGTTATCGAGAAGGGCTACTTTGATGATATCTAATTTCAATTCGATTGTTGAATCGTTGAAAAGATATTCGCTACGAGAGAATTGTTGATTCAATGTAGAACCAATTTCAAGACCTTTAACGTAGAGTTCGTTGTCGCTAGCGTTGTTTAGACCTTTTTCGAATTCAGAAACAAAGACTTTGATGTCTTTTTTCGCAGTGTCGGCACCAAGAATGAATTTGCGAGCACCGTTACCATTGATAATACCGAGAAGCATATTGATAGTGTCGGCTTGCTCAGGAGTAAGGTTTGCAGATTCGCCTGTTTGCATAGATGCTCCCATGATGTTTTGGAAGTATTGCATGCCTTCTTCAGCGTTTGTAAAACATTCTTCTCTGTTTAATTGAGCTTTGAAAGAAGAAATGATTAAATCTGTTTTTGCAGGGATTGTTGAGTCGTTGAACAAGAAACCTGTTTCGATTTCTTTTTTCATTGAGACACCCATTCTGTAACCTTCGATAGCGAGGCGTTCAGATGGAGTTTGTTTTTTCAATGAATTTTCGATACCCTTACAGAATTCGTTAACTTTTGTGATATCGGCAGTGTCAGCCATCAAAACATATTGACGAATACCGCCTGCATTTGCTGCTCCGAGAGCATAGTTGATAGAGTCGCTTTGAGTTTTTACGCTTACAGCGTTTTTGCCACAAGACATAAATACTGGCGCAGTGATTGCTACAGCCAATAGTAATGCAAAGATTTTTTTCATTGTGTTTGTTTATTTTAATTATTTAACGATTTCGAGGAGTTCAACTTCAAAGATGAGAGCTGAGAAAGGAGCAATCATTTGACCTGCGCCTTGTTCGCCGTAAGCGAGGTTGTAAGGGATGTAGAGTTTCCATTTTGAGCCAACAGGCATGAGTTGGAGACCTTCGACCCAGCCTTGAATCACTTGAGTAACGCCGAATGTAGCAGGCTCGCCACGACGTACTGAACTATCAAAAACTGTGCCATCGATTAATGTACCATGATAGTGAACTTTAACCTTGTCGGTTGCAACAGGTTTTTGTCCGATTGCTTCGGTGATGATTTCGTATTGAAGACCGCTTGGGAGAGTTACGACGTTTGCACGTTTTGCGTTTTCTTCCAAGAATTTTTCGCCTGCTTCGCGAACTTGAGCAAATTGAGCTTTTGCTTCTTCTTCGAGCTTAGCGAAAAATTTATTTAATAATTCTTGTGCTTCTTTGAGATCGATTTCTGGTTGTTTACCTTCGCACATTGCTTCTACACCTTTCGCAAAAGATTGATAGTCAAGACCTTTAATTTTGCTTTGAGCAAGATGTTGACCAAAACTTAGGCCAACTGCATAACTTGTTTTATCCATTGTATTTTAGTTTAAAATTTGACTTGCAAAGTTAGTTATTTTAATTCATAATTCATAGTTGAAAATTCATAATTTTTGTTAAATTAGATGTTTAATAGAAATATCTTCGGAGGTATGGTTATAGTATGTTTATAGTATATTTATCCTATATTTATCCTATATTTATCCTATATTTATGGTATATTTATAGTATATTTATGGTATGTTGTAGGTAAGGAGAG
>JAFYMM010000364.1 GCA_017550055.1 Paludibacteraceae bacterium | reverse complement strand
CTATCGGCGAAGAAACATTCCGTCTCCCTGAGCCATTCCTCGTGCTTGCTACTCAAAACCCTATCGAACAAGAGGGTACATACCCACTTCCTGAGGCGCAAGTCGATCGTTTTATGCTCAAAGTGGTCATCACATACCCTCAACGCGACGAAGAGCGTCAGATCGTCTCTGCTCACCTCAAAGGTGGCTTCAATCCTGTGAAACCAATCCTCAAAGTCGAGGACATCATCGAAGCTCGCAAAGTCGTTCGCGAAGTCTATATGGACGAAAAAATCGAACGTTACATCGTTGATTTAGTGTATGCTACACGTTTTCCTGAGGAGTACGGATTGAAAGAATTGAAAAATATGATTTCTTTCGGAGGCTCACCTCGTGCCTCTATCAATCTCGCCTTGGCGGCTCGTGCCTACGCATTCATCAAACGCCGTGGCTATGTAATTCCTGAGGACGTTCGCGCTGTGTGCCACGATGTATTGCGCCACCGTATCGGTCTCTCTTACGAAGCTGAGGCTAACAACATGACTTCTGAAGAAATCATCAACGAAATCCTCAACGCAGTCGAAGTGCCTTAGTCGTCGAATCTATCCCCACCGAATACACACTCTCATTGTGTATTTTGGGCTTAATTTTCACCCTAATCTCTAGTAAGGTGCAAGCAAACTGCAAGCAAGAAAACCGTCAAAAAAAATACACACTCTCATTGTGTGTTCAAAACTAACGATTAATATTGGAAACAAGCGAATTATTAAAAAAAGTACGCCGTATCGAAATTAAAACACGCGGATTGTCAAAAAATATCTTTGCGGGCGAGTACCACACTGCCTTCAAGGGTAAGGGTATGACATTCTCCGAAGTGCGTGAATATCAATACGGTGACGAGATACGAACAATCGATTGGAACGTAACAGCACGTTTTCGCAAACCTTTTGTGAAGGTCTTCGAAGAAGAGCGCGAACTCACTGTTATGCTTCTCATCGACGTCTCTGCGTCGCGTCAATTTGGTACGATATCTGCTATGAAACAAGACGTTATCACCGAGTTGGCAGCTACACTTGCTTTTTCAGCAATCCAAAACAACGATAAAATCGGCGTAATCTTCTTCAGCGACAAAATCGAAAAATTCATACCACCACAAAAAGGGCGTAAACACATTCTCTATATCATTCGCGAACTGATTGACTTCCAACCCGAAAGCACAACTACCGACATATCAATGGCGTTACGCTATTTCACAAATATCATCAAAAAACGCTCTACTGCTTTCATTATAAGCGACTTCATCGACGACAATCTCTCGCAAGACACCCTAACAATCGCCAATCGCAAACACGATTTGGTTGCATTCCAAATCTACGACAAGCGCGATGCCGAACTTCCTGACGTGGGTTTGATTAAGATGAAGGATGCCGAAACAGGCGAGCGACTTTGGGTTGACACATCTTCTCGCAAAGTGCGTATGATGTATAAAAATATTTGGGATGAGCGCAAGCTTAAACTCCAGCAAATGATAAGCAAAGCAGGTGTCGACAGCGTCTCTATGGAGGCAAGCGAAGACTACGTTAAAGCCCTAATGCGCCTATTCAAGATGCGTATCTAATTATGAAAAAATTTATTGCTATTATACTTTGCATTCTGCATTGCGCATTGTGCATTGAACTAAAATCTCAAGTTTCAGTCTCAGCATCAATCGATTCTGTGCAGATGTTCATTGGCGAGCAAGCTAAACTCTCCATACAAGCTGTTCAGCCTCACGACTATGTCTTGCAATTCCCTCTCTTTTCAGACTCCGTTGCCTCTAACCTCGAGTTAGTTGCCACTCTCAAGCCTGATACAGTGTTGCTTGATAACGACCGCTTGCAAGTTACTAATAGTTATATCGTGACTTCGTTCGACTCAGCGTTGGTCTATCATTCCGGATTTGAAGTGTTAGTAGGCGAAGAGGTATATCTCACCAATCCTATCACTATCAAGATTGTAGATATGCCAGTCGACACTACTCAGCAAGCAATTACCGACATCAAGGACGTTTATCAACCGCCTATCGATTGGATGTTTTATCTAACTATTGCGGGTTATGTCTTATTGGCAATCTTACTTTTGGCTCTAATAATCTATCTTGTCAACAAGTATCTCAAATCTCGTAATACTGAAGCAGTTGAGCCTGAAGCTGAACCTATCGACCCTCGCAAAGCTCACGAAATTGCCTATGAAGAATTGGATGCCTTGCGTCAAAAGCAGTTGTGGCAAACTCAACAATTCAAAATCTATTATACCGAGCTTACCGAGATTCTTCGTCGTTATATTTCCAATCGTTATGCCATCGATGCAATGGAGCAAACTTCCGACGATATCGTAACCGAATTCCGTAGAAATAAAGAACTTAAAGAAAAGAAAGAAGAGATAAAACTCTTGTCCGATGTTTTGCAAGTGGCCGATTTAGTGAAGTTTGCTAAGTGGCAACCTCTTCCTGATGAGTGCGAACGCTCGTTCCATCAAGTTACTCAATTTGTCGACCAAACAAAAGAAATAACAATAGAGAATAGTGAGAAAGCGTAAATAACTTTCAACTCTCAACTCTCAACTTTCAACTCGTATTATGCTTTTCAATAATCCCGAATATCTCTGGTTGCTATTGGTGCTTGTGCCGATGATTGGTTGGTATATCTATAAGCAATATCAATCTAATGCAAGTTTGCAAGTATCTTCAACCGCACCATTCAGTAAAATGCCTAAAACTCGCAAACACTATCTTTTCCACCTTGTGTTTGCGCTTCGTTGTTTGGCACTGACTTTTCTTGTCATAGCCATTGCTCGTCCTCAATCTACCAATAGTTTCCGTAGCGAGTCAACCGAAGGTATCGACATCATGCTTTCGCTCGATATTTCAGGCACTATGTTAGCCGAGGACCTAAAGCCTAATCGTTTAGAGGCGGCTAAGGAGGTGGCTACTAAATTCATTGCCGACCGTCCTGATGATAATATTGGTTTAGTGGTTTTTGCTGGCGAGAGTTTCACTCAATGCCCACTTACTACTGACCACGGAGTGCTTATCAATTTGCTCAATGCCGTAGAGTTTGGCGTTATCGAAGATGGTACTGCTATTGGTCTTGGACTTGCCAATGCGGTTAATCGCATCAAGGATAGTCAAGCAAAATCAAAAGTAATCATTCTTCTCACCGACGGTTCTAACAATCGTGGCGATATTGCTCCGCTCACTGCAGCTGAAATAGCTAAGAAGTTCGGTGTCAGAGTATATACTATTGCTGTAGGTAAGCATGGTATGGCACCTTATCCTTTTCAAACTCCAATGGGCATAAGATATCAAAACGTGCCTGTAGAGATTGACGAAGATGTGCTTCAGCAGATTGCTAAAATGACAGGAGGTAGTTTCTTCCGTGCTACCGACAATGCCTCTCTTGGTGCTATCTATGGTGAAATCGACCAAATGGAAAAGACAAAACTTCAAGTGCGTGAATATAAAAAACGCAACGAAGAGTTTTTCCCTTATCTCCTTGCAGCAGTTGCATTACTTATTATTGAAATATTGATTCGCAACACACTCCTACGTCATTTACCTTAAAAAGTGTAGATAATAACTTTCAACTCTCAACTCTCAACTCAATACTATGCGTTTTGCAAATCCACATATATTTTGGCTTTTTATTGTAGTGATAGCTTTGATTGCCATATTCGTTTACGGGGTATATATCCAACGCCGTAAGCTTCGTCGTTTTGGCAATCCTCAACTATTGCGTGAACTTATGCCTAACGTGTCATACATTCGTCCGCAGGTTAAATTCTACATGCTTGTGGTGGCATTGGTGTTATTGATTTTTGCTTTGGCTCGCCCTCAGATAGGTTCAAAATTAGAGAAAAAGAAAACTACAGGTATCGAAGTGATGATAGTGCTCGACGTTTCTAACTCTATGTTGGCTACCGATGTGGCTCCTTCGCGTCTCGAGAATGCCAAAATGATGCTTTCTAAGCTTATTGACCAAATGCCTGATAATAAGGTGGGCTTGATAGTCTTTGCGGGCGATGCTTTTGTTCAGCTTCCTATCACCGCCGATGGTGTTTCTGCCAAGATGTTCCTTTCTAATATAACCACTAAGTCGGTAGCCAATCCGGGTACTGCAGTAGGCACAGCCATCGACTTAGCAATTAAATCCTTTGGCGAGGAAAACAAAGATAAAGGGCGCACTATCATATTGCTCACCGATGGCGAAAACCACGAGGATGATGCTGTTGCGGCAGCTAAATTAGCTCGCGAGAAGGGTATTATGGTCAATGTCGTAGGGTTTGGTTCGCCACAAGGAGCTCCTATTCCTGTGCAAGGCACTATGTCGTTTTGGAAAGACAAAGAGGGCAATGTCGTAGTGTCTAAGCTTAATGAGCAGATGGGTCAGCAAATTGCTCAGGCTGGTGATGGTGTCTATGTGCGTGCTGATAATTCTAATATTGCGCTTCGCACTATTTCTAAGCAACTATCACAAATCCAAAAAGGCGAAATTCAGACAACTGCCTTTGCCGATTATGCCGATAAATTCTATATTTTTGCGTGGATAGCATTCTTT
>JAFYMM010000048.1 GCA_017550055.1 Paludibacteraceae bacterium | reverse complement strand
TGTGGTTTTTGAGGGGTGTATGTTGTTGATTGATAAATAAATAAATAAGGCATCTCTATTGGCGGAAAAAATAGAAAAACGTTTGTTTGTTTGGAGAAAATGTGTTATATTTGCGGTGTAATTTGAGGGGTGGTTGTTTTGTGGATTTTGTGTGATTTACTAACTTTATAAAAATAAGGAGGTTGTTATGAAAAAGATTTATTATTTGTTAATTGTTGTGTTGGTGTCTTTGGTTTCTTGTGTAGATTTAGATGGAGATTTAGGTCCGGGTGTGTGTGCAAATGATGTTTATTTCTACAACGAATTGGATAAAGACATCACGTTGAGGATTTTTGATGGTAGAAAGGTAAAGAAATATAAATTAAAACAAAACGATTCGGTTTATTTTACTACTGTTGTGTATTCTAATCCACCTGGAATGCATATATTTCCAGGGGGACTTGCTTATGATCGTACTATATCATCCATTGATAGTGTGAAGGTGACTTATAATAAGAATGTTTATACATATTATCATCCAAATAGTGATTTATATGATGAGATGGGGTGGTTTTTAAATTGCTCAATGCATACTCAAGATTGGATGATTTATTTTAATGAACATTTGAAAGAACATTTCGGTTGGGAGTAATATTATCAAATATTTTTTTGTTGTCGCACCTTAGTTTTGAGGTGCGATTTTTTTTGTGGGATTATAATTTTGTGTGATTTTTGCAGGGGTGTTGTATATATGAGAAATTTTTAGTAACTTTGCGAGTTAGATTAAAATGTGGAATTGGGAATGAGGAATTAGGAATGCGTTGTTTTGTCTATTAGTTTTGTTTACTGATGTAAAGGAGACGATATTAGTTGAATTAATAATCTTAAAATTGAATATATAATATGAACTTTGTAGAAGAACTTACATGGAGAGGTATGGTGCAGGATATGATGCCTGGCACTGAGGAACAATTGAATAAAGAGATGACAACTGCTTATTTGGGTATTGACCCTACGGCAGATTCGTTGCATATTGGACACTTGTGTGGTGTGATGATGTTGCGTCACTTTCAACGTTGTGGTCATAAGCCTATTGCGTTGGTGGGTGGTGCTACGGGTATGATTGGCGACCCTTCGGGTAAATCGGCAGAGCGTAATTTGTTGGATGAGGCTACTTTGCGTCATAATCAAGAGGCTATCAAGGCTCAGTTGGAGAAATTTTTGGATTTCCATTCTGACGCTGAAAATGCTGCTGAATTGGTGAATAACTACGATTGGATGAAAGAGTTTACGTTCTTGGATTTTGCGCGTAATGTGGGTAAATTGATTACGGTGAACTATATGATGGCGAAAGACTCGGTGAAAAAACGTTTGAATGGCGAATTCAATGCTGGTATGTCGTTCACAGAGTTTACTTACCAACTTTTGCAAGGTTACGACTATGTATATTTGAACAAGAACAAAAATTGTAAGTTGCAAATGGGCGGTTCGGACCAATGGGGTAATATCACTACAGGTACTGAATTGATTCGCCGTATGGGTGGTGGTGATGCGTTTGCATTGACTTGTCCGTTGATTACTAAGGCAGATGGTGGCAAATTCGGTAAAACAGAAAGTGGTAATATCTGGTTGGACAAACGCTATACTTCATCTTATAAATTCTACCAATTCTGGTTGAATGTGGCAGATAATGATGCAGAGAAATATATCAAAATCTTCACAAATATCACTCGCGAGGAGTGTGAGGCATTGATTGCAGAACACCGCGAAGCTCCACATAAGCGTTTGTTGCAACAACGTTTGGCTAAGGATGTTACAATCATGGTGCACTCGGAAGATGATTATAACGCAGCAGTTGAAGCATCGAACATATTGTTTGGTAATGCTACTGCAGATGCGTTGCGTAATTTGGATGAAGATACATTGTTGGCTGTGTTTGAGGGTGTTCCACAATTCGAAATCGAACGCTCGGCATTGGAGGCTGGTGTGCAACCATTGACATTGTTGGCAGAGTTGACACAAGTGTTCCCATCGAAAGGTGAGGCTCGTAAAACAATTCAAGCAGGCGGTGTGAGTGTGAATAAAGAGAAATTGACTGCTCCAGACCAAGTGATTGGCGTAGATGCTTTGCTCAACGACAAATATTTGTTGGTGCAAAAAGGTAAGAAAAATTATTTCTTGATTAGAGTTAAGTAGTCAACGGTCGACAGACTACGGACTATAATCAATGGATTTTAATTCCCTCTGTCCCTCTAAAATAGGGGACAAAAGGGGGAAAATGAGTATATCACATATATAGAAAAGCTTATAATATTTTTTTTGAGGACAAGAGAACATAAGAACATAATAATTCGTTGTGTGTTTGTTGTTATATTGCTGTGTTGCAATGTGGCGATTAGTAATAACGGGTTTGTGTTGCGTGATTCGGTTGATGACTATTTGGAAGAATATTGCGTTAGTCCAATTTCGGAGTATGATGAGATAATAAAAAAAGGAGTACGACGATTGGGTTGGGATTGGCGTATGATGGCGGCGATAGTGTGGAATGAGTCACGTTTCAATATACATGCAGTCTCTTCGCAGGGGGCAAGGGGCTTGATGCAGTTTATGCCTCGCACAGCTCGACGCTTTGGATTAGAGGAAGAAGAAGAATTGAAAGACCCTAAGAAAAATATAAAAGCAGGGGTGGAGTATTTGAAATTTTTGGAGCGACGATTTGGAGAGATTGAGGATAGAGATGAGCGAATAAAATTTGTGTTGGCAGGATATAATGCAGGGCCGGGGCATGTGCGCGATGCAATGGCATTGGCTGAGAAGCATGGCTATGACCCGCATGTGTGGGTAGGTAATGTAGAGAAGTGGTTGTTGGCACTGCAAGAGTCGAAATACTATAACGATGAAGTGTGTAAACATGGATTCTTTAGGGGTAGATATACAGTGCAATATGTGAGAAAGGTGTTTGAGAAATATTATTTTTATTGTAATATATGACATTTCAAGAATTAGGCTTACGTCAAGAGATTTTAGATGCTGTTGCCGAATTGGGTTTTGTTAGTCCAATGCCAGTGCAAGAGCAAGTTATACCATATATGTTGACACACGAGAACGACCTTGTGGCGTTGGCACAAACAGGTACGGGCAAAACAGCAGCATTTGGTTTGCCTATATTAAATATGGTGAACGTAGAGCAACGAAAAATACAATCGCTCGTGCTTGCTCCTACGCGTGAATTGTGCATTCAGATAGCAAATGACATAAAGAATTTTGCATCTAAAATGCGAGGCGTGAAGGTAGTGCCTGTGTATGGTGGTGAGAGCATCGTGGTGCAATATAAGCAGTTGGACGTTCAACCACAAGTGCTTGTGGCAACTCCGGGTCGATTGATTGACCTCATAAATCGTGGTAAAGTGGATTTGTCGGAGGTGCGTTTCCTTGTTCTCGACGAAGCCGATGAGATGCTCAATATGGGTTTCCAAGAAGACATAGAAACCATATTGAAAGATGTGCCAGAAACACGTAGAACACTCTTATTCTCAGCGACAATGCCTAGCGAAATAGCCAAAATATCGCGTCAATATATGCACGATGCTGCTGAAATTTCGATAGGCACACGTAATGCTGGTTCTGATAATGTCGAACATATATATTATATGGTGCGTGCCGACCATCGTTATCTTGCATTGAAACGTATAGTCGATATGAATCCAGATATATATGGTATCGTATTCTGTCGTACACGCCAAGAGACTAAGGATGTAGCCGAAAAATTGATGAAAGATGGCTATAACGCAGATGCTTTGCATGGCGACCTTAGTCAAGCCCAACGCGACACGGTGATGAACAAATTCCGTATCAAGAATTTGCAAGTGTTGGTAGCAACCGATGTGGCGGCTCGTGGATTGGATGTTAGCGATTTGACACACGTAATCAACTATAATTTGCCTGACGACGTAGAGGTATATACTCACCGTTCGGGTCGTACAGGTCGTGCAGGCAAGAAGGGGGTATCGTGCGTGATTGTGCATACTCGCGAAGGTCGTCGTTTGCGTGAGATAGAACGAATAATTAAGAAAGAATTCAAACACATGCCAGTGCCAAATGGTATGGATGTGTGCAAGCGTCAGCTTTTCCACCTCATCGACAAAATGGAGCGCGTGGAGGTAAGCAATGAAGAAATAGACGTATTTATGCCACAAATATCTGCGAAGTTGGCTTATTTGAGCAAAGAGGAGATAATTTCGCGCTTTGTGTCGCTCGAATTCAATCGTTTTGCCGAGTATTACAAAGATGCCGAAGATATCAACGTAGATGTGAAAGAGGGCAAAAAAGGCAAAGACAAAGGAGAAGGAAAATCGAAACGAGGACAAAAAGTACGTTTCAAAATGCTCTATGGTACAAAACAGAATGCAACACCTCGTTCGGTGCTTGGAGTGATAAACGACGTAACACAAGACAAATCTATCATCATTGGCGATATCGAAATAACCAATAAATTCACATTCTTCGATGTATATGCCGACCAAGCCGATAAAGTGCGACAAGCATTTGAGGATGCAGGCGAGCCATTGGCAATAGCCGAGCCACGTGAGGTGGTAAGCAAAGCCCCTAAAGCACAAAGCGAAAAATCGGTACGCAATCGTGAGCGTGAACGTCGTCGCGATAATGACGAGCGTCGTGGTCGTGAGCGTAGAAATGACCGCAACGAGCGTAACGAGCGAGATGACCGTCGCGACCGTCGTGATAGGGGAGACAGAAGAGACAATCGTAGCAAAGAGTCAGCCGAAAATCCTGACAAACCTTGGCGTCGCAGAAGGTAATTCATACCCACTTACAATGGGTATTCCCACACCTAACCCTCAAGCAAGGTGCAAGCAAACTGCACCGAAGAAAACAGACATATTTTGACAACCACTCAGAGTGGTTATTTTAAAAGAAAAATATCATAAAATGAAAATAATTTGCGTAGGTTGGAACTATCCAAAGCACAACCTTGAGATGAATCGTGATGAGCGACCACAACAACCAACCATATTTATGAAGCCCGATTCGGCACTATTGCGCGAGAATCGTCCATTTTTCATACCACGATTTTCTAATCAAATCGAGCATGAAGTAGAACTCGTTGTGCGCATCAATCGTCTCGGTCGCAACATAGCCCCACGTTTCGCAAATCGCTACTATTCCGAAGTTGCTCTTGGTGTAGATTTTACAGCACGAGATTTGCAAAACCAATGCAAACAACTCGGTGCACCATGGGAAATATCAAAAGCATTTGATAATTCGGCAGTAGTTAGTGACTTTATTTCATTAGACGAATTGTCTGATATTCAGGATATACATTTTTCTTTGCAAAAAAATGGTCAAATTCAGCAACAGGGACATACTAAAGATATGTTGTTTTCCGTTAATGAATTGATAGCTTATATCAGTCAGTTCTTCACACTCAAAATAGGCGACTTAATCTTCACTGGCACTCCAGCAGGCGTTTCGCCAGTTGCAATCAATGACCGATTGACTGGCTATATTGAAGATAAACTTATGTTTGATTTTTTAGTGAAATAGTTTTATATGAAGAGAATATCGTTGTTTTTTGTATTTGTTTTGGTTGTGTTGCAACTTGTAGCACAATCGAATCGTTATGCCGAAACATCAATATTAAGCAGTGGTGATTGGTATAAAATACAAGTAGAACAAACAGGTATTCATAAAATAACCTACGAACAATTGGTCGATATGGGATTGAAAAATCCAGCAAATGTCTCTATCTTTGGTTATGGTGGAGCACAATTGGCAGAGTCTTTTTCAGCTCCATATATTGATGACCTCCCACAGTTGAGCATACACATAGAGAAGGGTAGTGATGGGGTGTTTAATTCAGGTGATTATATACTATTTTATGCGCAAGGTCCAATAAAATGGACTTACAACTCTAAGCAAAATTTGTTTGTGCATGAAGTAAATGCATATTCTAATTATGGCTATTACTTCATAACATCCGATTATCCGACACAAAAAATAATAGGAGAGGCAAGAAAATCAAATTCGACTGTAGAGGAAGTTACATCGTTCAATGATTTCTATCTCTATGAAAAAGACGAAGTAAATCTATTAAATTCGGGTAGAGTCTATTTATGCGATGTATTTAATAATTCGCAATTAACTAGAAATTATACGGTTAAAATACCAAATATTTTGTTAGAATCGTCTTGGCTTTCTCTTTCTGCTGCACATACTGCGGTGGCAGAAGCTAATATGGGTATTTATGTAAATAATAAATTGTTGGGGACTCCAGCCTTTGCAAAGAAACCATCGAATGGAGTTGTCGCTACAGGAATAAATGTGAAATATGAATTTGTTCCTACCGATAGTAATAGCATAAACGTCAAATTGACCTATTCAATGGCGTCGGCAACAGCCTATTTGGATTATTTTACGTTGAATATTAAGCGTAAGTTGCAAAAAACAACAGGCGAAAGTTTGGCATTTAGATTTTTAGATAATATCGGTGCGTCGGATAGTTACACATATAGATTGAGTAATGTTACTAAAAATGTGCAGATTTGGAATGTAACAGACCAACAGAATGTAGTGAAAATGCCAGTTACATTTTCGGGCAATGATTTGACCTTTGGTGATAATAAATTAGAATTGAGAGAGTATGTGGCGGTTGATATTAAGTCTGATAAATTTCTGCAACCAAAAAATCTTGGTAAAATATCAAATCAAAACTTACATGCTTTGGGGCAAGCCGATATGGTTATCATTGCGCACCCTGACTTTGTTGAAGCCGCAAATCGTTTGGCTGCATTACATTCGGAATATGATGGGTTGACAACCCATATTGTTGTTCCTGAGGTGGTTTATAACGAATTTTCGTCAGGTACACCCGATGCAACTGCTTATCGTCGTTTTGTGAAGATGTTTTATGACAGAGCAAAAGAGGTGGGAAATGCTCCAAAATACCTATTATTATTTGGTGATGGATCGTTTGATAATAGACAAATATTGACAGCAAACACAAAAGATAATATTTATCGTTTGTTGACATATCAAGCTAAAGAGTCATTTGACGATATAAAATCATACGTAACAGATGATTATTTCGGATTATTGGATGATTCGGATGGAGCTAATTTGTTAATCAATAGTCTTGATGTGGCGGTAGGGCGTATTCCGTCATATACAGTAGAACAAGCCAATGGTGTGGTTGATAAATTAGAGCGTTATTTGAAAAATGAAGATTTTGGAGTTTGGAAAAATCAAGCTGTATTTATGGCTGACGATGGAGATGACAATGTTCATGTGGAAGGAGCCGATTCTGCTTGTAGCGTTTTTGAGCGTTTAAATCCTGATGTGTTGACTCGTAAATTATACCTCGACTCTTATACACAAGAAGTTACGGCTGTGGGTGAATTTTATCCTACACTGAAGAAAGAGTTTTTTGATTATATCAATAATGGCGTGTTATTGGTAAATTATATGGGTCATAGTGGATATAATAACTGGACAAACGAGCAGATATTATCCGTTGCAGATATAGACTTGATGTATAACCAAAGACTACCATTATTTATAACAATGTCATGTAGTTTTTCTCGATTCGATGATTTTAAGGTGTCGGGAGGCGAGGCAATGATGTTAAATGGTAAGGGTGGTGCGTTAGCTCTTATTTCAGCGGCTCGTACGGTATATGCACAGCCTAACTTGTCGTTGAATGTTGAATTGAACAAATTGTTGTTAGCAACGAATAACGAAACAGGTCGCATAAATACGATTGGAGAAGCATATCGATTGGCAAAAAACAAGCGTGCTTATAATAATGATTCAAATCGTTTGCCTTTTATTTTATTGGGCGATCCAGCTATTAGATTGGCGGTGCCTCAAACGCATTCTGCATCTATAGATTCTATTAATGGACGAGATGTTACATCCGCAGTTGATACTGTAGGGGCTTTGGGTAGAGTAGTTTTAGGAGGTTCAATTTGTTCTTTGGGTGATAGCGTTGTTGATAAAACATTTAATGGTTATGTTCATGTAACGATTTTTGATAAAGAAGAGAAAATAAAAACACTTTGTAATGATTTCAAGGAATCGGACAAAGATAAAAATAGTAAACCATTTGTTTATACATATCGTGCAAATCCGTTGTATGTAGGGCAAGTGGAGGTGGTTGATGGTAGATTTAAAGTAGAATTTATAGTTCCAAAAGATATTAAGTATAACTTTGGTGCAGGGCGTATTGTTATGTATGCCGTTGATGAGCAACAAGGTTTTGAGGCAAATGGACATACATCTAATATTATAATAGGTGGAGAAGCAAGAGATGCAGTTATTGAAACCGATGGGCCAGAATTAAAAATCTATTTGAATACTCCATATTTTAAGAATGGAGATGAAGTAGATGCCAATCCGTTGTTCGTTGCAGAATTGCAAGATTTGAGTGGTATTAATACTATTGGTTTTGGTATTGGTCATGATATAATTTTAAAATTGGACGATGATATTAAGCAAGAATATGTTTTGAATAATTATTATAAATCAGATTTAGGCTCATATACTTCGGGTGTTGTAACTTATCAATTGTCAGATTTAGCACCAGGTAAGCATAAATTATTCTTCAGAGCATGGGATTTGCAAAACAATTCGGTTTCGGCAGAGTTGGAATTTGAGGTTGTAAAAGATTTGAAAATGTCGATACATGATATGTATGTATATCCTAATCCTGTGAGAGATATTGCAAATATTGTGATAGAACATGATAAACCTTTGGCTCCTATTGACGTATATATGTATGTTTATGACTTATCAGGGCACTTAATTCATCAAGAAAATATGAATTTGGTAACTGATGCATCGTCTAAAATCAATTTGAATTGGAGCGTAAATTCTTTTGTTAGTGATGGTTTATATTATGTAAAAGCCGTATTAGTTGATGATAAAAAAAGAAAAACAATAAAATCAACAAAAATATTTGTATATAAGCAATAAAATTCGTATCTTTGCGTTCTAATTGTATATTATGAATAATTTTTAATCAGAATATAAAAACTATGAAAAAAATCCTATTATCAGTAATGGTGCTTTGTGCAGCTGTTACTACACTTTTTGCACAAGAGAGTACTAACGTTAGTTACAATGATGCAAAAGAGACTTATGGATATATGAATCCTATAGTTTCTGGCGTGCCTTCTATGTCAATCAGCCCTGATGCTGTTGCTGGCGGTATGGGTGATGTTGGTGTTGCTACTAATTCAGATATGAATTCTCAATATTGGAATTCATCTAAATATGCACAAAACGAAAGTAGTGCAGGTTTCGCGTTCTCTTACACTCCATGGTTGCGTAAATTAGGTGTAAATGATATCAATTTGCTTTATCTTGCTGGTTACTACACTCCAAGCAAAATGGCTGGTACTATCAGTGCATCACTTCGTTTCTTCCAATTGGGTGAAGTTTTGTTGCGTGAGTCAGCAGATGCAATTCCATTGTCAGCAAATCCATATGAAATGACATTTGACCTTGGTTATTCTCGTATGCTTACTGAGAATTTCTCATTGGGTATCGTAATGCGTTTGGTTGCTTCTGACCTTACTGCTAAAACAGATCCTAACTACTATACAGGATATGCTTTTGGTGCTGATGTTAACGGTTTCTATAGCCTTCCTATCGAAATGGCAACAGGTACTTCAAGATTTAACTTCGGTTTCAATATCTCTAACATTGGTACTCGTATTACTTACGACAAAGGTGATAACTACAACTTTATTCCAGCAAATCTTCGTCTTGGTGTAGGTTACCAAATTCCATTTGATGAATACAATCGTTTGCTTATTTCTCTTGAAGCAAATAAAATGATGGTACCAACTCGTTACTCAAGTGTGAAAAAATATAATCCTGATTTTGATGCAACAAATATGGATACTTGGGCAATGACAACAGAAGAATATAACAAAATTTCTTCTATGGAAGGTTTGATTATGTCATGGTATGATGCTCCTGGTGGTTTTGCTGAAGAAATGGCTGAAATCAATTGGGGTATTGGTGTTGAATATGCTTACAACGAACAATTCTTTGGTCGTTTGGGTTACAATAACGAAGCAAAAGATAAAGGTAACCGTAAATATTTCACAGCTGGTGCTGGTTTCAAACTTTCTGCATTCAAACTTGATGTTGGTTATGTAATTGCTACTTCTGCTTCAAATCCACTTGACCAAACTCTTCGTTTCTCTCTTGCATTTGATATTGATGGTATCAAAGCTCTTGCAGATAAATAATAATTAATTTGAAAATAATTAAAAGACAGAATAACATAAGAACGAAACAAGTTTTGTTTGCTTTTGTTATTCTGTCTTTTTTGTATCTAAATTTTTAACTTAAATACTTGATTGTTTTATGATACGTGTAGGAATGGGATATGATGTCCACCAATTGGTAGAAAACCGAGAATTGTGGTTGGGTGGAATTAAAATAGAACATGAAAAAGGTTTACTTGGGCATTCTGATGCAGATGTGCTTATTCACGCTATTTGTGATGCTTTGCTTGGAGCTGCTAATATGCGTGATATAGGTTATCATTTTCCTGATACAGGTAAAGAATATGAGAATATTGATAGTAAAATTCTTTTGAGAAAAACAGTTACTTTATTAAAAGAAAAAGGGTATTCTATAGGAAATATTGATGCAACGGTATGCGCAGAGCGTCCAAAATTAAATCCTCATATACCCCAAATGCAACATGTTCTTGCTGAATGTATGGGTGTAGATGAGGATTGTGTAAGTATTAAAGCTACAACAACAGAAAAGCTTGGTTTTGTTGGTCGTAAAGAGGGTATAGCTGCTTATTGTGTTGTGCTTATAAATAGAGATTAAAATATGGGTGAGAGTAGTGTGAGAGTTGCTTGCAGGTATGGTTATCCTATGAAGAGCCTTACTGTTTGTTAAGGAGAAAGAGCAATTTTCAAAGCTTAATCTTTAACTCTTTTTACTACTGTCATGTGAAAACATTTGTTTGATGATTCACGAATAATCATTAGTCGGCACTCTTCGCGAAGTTCGCGGAGAGTTTTTTCTAATATAGCTTCAACTTTTGGGTCTTGATGGCTTTTTCCACGGCGGTCGTATTTGTCGTATGCAATATCGAATGTGGTGCCATAGTAGTGGGCAGATAGTCCGAATGTTGCATTTACGTTTTGGTGTGTAAGCTGACGTTGGAACTCTATGGTTCTTAATAAAGATGATATTTGGAATTTATATTTTGGTAAACCTTCGGCTTGTAGATTTGCTTGAAAGCGTTTGCCGATAAGGTTGAGTAAGTCTCTTGCATCGGGTGTTAAATATGGGTATGAGTGTGTGAGGTGGCGTATGTTGTAGTATTTGTTAGGCTTAATTTTCACTAATATGCCTTTTTCGACAAGTGAATCAATTTGTGATTCGAATTGTTTTTGGTTTTTGATGATAGTTTTTAAGCCATTGGTTTGTGCATGAGCCAATTGTTCGGAATTGATATCTTTGAATTTTGATTTTGATTTTATTGGTGCGGTTGCATTTTCGCAATGGCAGGTGTTTTGATTTTCGTTTCTTTGACAGTGATTGCTAATGATGATTACGATGGCTAGGGTGAGTCCTATGATTGATGCAAAAAGTATATTGCGAGGGGTGAGTGAGTTAGAAACTTCTTCTTGGAGTTTCTTTTTTGAATTTTTTCGTTGTGGTTTAGAGGTTGTTTTTGTAGTAGTCGTTTTTTTTGATTGTGTTTGTTTAGCAGTCATATTTTAGTATTATCAATGAAATAAGTCGCAAGCAGAAAGATATTTCTGCTTGCGACTATTTGATTATTATTCTATTATAAGAAAATGAGTTGTACAATAATGTAGATTGGTAAAAGAACGATTAATGAGAATTTAATCATATAACCGAAGAATGAAGGCATTTTGACACCATTTTCTTCTGCGATAGCTTTCACCATGAAGTTAGGACCATTACCAATGTAAGTCATAGCACCAAAGAATACAGCACCAAGTGCGATTGCTTTAAGCAAGATTTCAGAGATGCCAGCCACTGCAGTTCCTTCAATTGGTAGAGCTGTAGCCACGCTATGGAATGCAACTGCTGTAGGAGCATTATCGAGGAATGAGCTTAAACCACCAGCAAAATAGTAGAATTGCCAAGGTTCAGTCAAGCCAAGAGAAGCAGCGTTTTGGTTGAGATACATGATAGTAGGAGTCATTGTGATGAAGATACCAAGGAATACCACAGCTACTTCAATAATTGGACGCCATGAGTATTTATTAGCTTCACGTACTTCTTTTTTAGTTTCAAGCAATGACAATACAATCATTGAAATAAGTACTATTTCGCGAAGATAAACCAACCACCATGGAGCGTGAGCATCGCCCATAGCTGGCAACATATCGGCATTGATGAATGCAACAGATAAAACAACACCTATGAGGAAGAGGAAATTGATTTTACCAGTGATTTGTATAGGACGTTGTTCGCGAGAGTCTGCTGAAAGATCTACCCAATCTTCTTTTTTGTACATATAAGAGTCCCAAATGAAGTAGATAATGAGTAGTAATATTCCTGTCAAAGCCCACATAGGCAACAAGTTAAAGAACCAAGTGAACGAAGCTCCACGAAGGTAGAGTAGCAACAATGGTGGATCACCGAGTGGAGTGAGCAGACCACCACAGTTAGCAACAACAGCAATAAAGAACAAAATAGTATGCACTTTATACTTACGTTGAGAGTTTGTGTCGATAAGAGGACGGATGAGCAACATAGCTGCACCTGTAGTACCCATAAACGACGCCAAAACCCAACCTATTGCAAGGAATAGGGTGTTGATAATAGGTTTAGCTTTAATATCGCCACTGAGGTGAATACCACCAGTGATAACGAACAAAGCTGTTAAAAGAACGATAAATGGAATGTAGTCGCCAAAGATTTGGTGTTCAAGTTGGTGAACTAATCCACATTTAACTAAATAAAACGCTGTTGGAATACCTAAAACACAAGAAACAAGAAGTTTACTTCTGTTGTGTTCCCACCATTCTTCTGCTACAAGCGGACCAATGGCAATCATCAGCAGCATGATGATAAACGGAATAGAAGCCCAAAATGGAACTTGCATAACCGCTTCGGTTGCACTTAATAGTAACATAATGTTTTGTTTTTTAAGATTATAGATTAAAGTTAAAAGTTTTTCTTAGTCGAGTTTTAATACAGCAAGGAACGCTTTTTGTGGCACTTCTACGTTACCAATTTGTTTCATACGTTTCTTACCTTTCTTTTGTTTTTCGAGCAATTTACGTTTACGAGAGATGTCACCACCATAACATTTAGCTGTAACGTCTTTGCGAACGGCTTTTACAGTTTCGCGAGCAATAATTTTCGCACCAATAGCTGCTTGAATAGCAATATCAAATTGTTGGCGAGGAATGAGTTCTTGCAATTTCTCGCACATACGGCGACCAAGAGTGTAGGCATTATCGAAGTGGATGAGAGATGACAAAGCGTCCACAGATTCGCCATTGAGGAGGATGTCGAGTTTCACTAACTTAGAAGGACGGAATCCATTCATGTGATAGTCAAACGATGCGTAACCTTTTGATATTGATTTTAGCTTGTCGTAGAAGTCGAATACAATTTCGCCGAGAGGCATATCGTAGATGAGTTCAACACGATTGCCCGATACATATTCTTGTTTTACGAGTTCACCACGTTTGCCAAGACAAAGCGTCATGATTTGACCTATATAATCAGTTTTAGTGATAACTGAAGCGCGAATATAAGGCTCTTCGATATGGTCTATTTCGGTGATTTCAGGTAGTCCTGATGGGTTATGCACCTCAAGGCAAGCACCTTTGTTAGTAAATACCTTATACGAAACGTTAGGCACGGTAGTGATAACATTCATATCGAACTCACGGTCGAGACGCTCTTGCACAATTTCCATGTGCAACATACCCAAGAAGCCACAACGGAAGCCAAAGCCTAACGCAGCAGACGATTCAGGTTCGAATGTCAACGAAGCATCGTTTAATTGTAATTTTTCGAGCGAAGCGCGCAAGTCTTCAAAATCTTCAGTTTCGATAGGGTACACACCTGCAAATACCATTGGTTTTACCTCTTCGAATCCGTCAATAGCAGCATCGCATTGGCGTTTTACATGAGTGATAGTGTCACCAACTTTCACCTCTTTCGAAGTCTTAATACCAGAAATGATATAACCCACATTACCAGCAGATAACTCCTTTTGAGGTACCATATCTAGTTTGAGAATACCAATCTCATTTGCCTCATACTCTTTGCCCGTATTTACGAATTTCACCAAATCATTAGGTTTAATAGTACCATTTACGATTTTGAAATATGCAATAATACCACGGAACGAGTTGAAAACAGAGTCGAAAATCAAACATTGGAGAGGGGCATTAGGGTCGCCCTCTGGAGCAGGAATGCGTTCGATGATAGCATGTAGGATTTCGTCGATACCCATGCCTGTTTTACCCGATGCACGAATAATTTCTTCGCGTTTGCAACCTAACAATTCGACAATTTGGTCTTCCACCTCTTCAGGCATCGCATTATCCATGTCCATTTTGTTCATAACAGGGATAATTTCCAAGTCGTGCTCAATAGCCATGTAGAGATTGGAAATAGTTTGCGCTTGAATACCTTGTGTAGCATCAACAATCAATAGCGCACCTTCGCAAGCTGCAATCGAACGCGACACCTCGTATGAGAAGTCAACGTGACCCGGAGTATCAATCAAATTGAGGGTATATTCCTCATTATTATGTTTGTATTTCATTTGGATAGCGTGCGATTTGATGGTAATACCGCGTTCGCGTTCCAAATCCATGTCGTCTAATACTTGTGCTTGGAGGTCTCGAGCTTCAACAGTTTGAGTGTACTCCAATAGTCTGTCGGCCAAAGTACTTTTCCCATGGTCGATATGGGCTATAATGCAAAAGTTTCTGATTTTTTTCATATATTATTTAATGTGTCCTACTATTTTTACAAATGACTTGCAAAGTTACAAAAAAACATTGAATAAATCAAATGAGTGTTAATAAAAATCAAATAAAAAATCAATTTAATTTTTGATTTTTGGATTTTAATTTACAAGTTTTTTTTGTAACTTTGCGTTTTATTAGTCTACAGTCTA